>NZ_SELU01000044.1:0-48951 GCF_006861605.1 Pseudanabaena sp. UWO310
CAAGATTTCGGGTGCTCAGTGGAATCAGCAAAATGTTGCTCAAGTTTTGAAACATCGGTGCGCTTATCTCAATGGCTATTTCTATTCCCCTAAGTATTTTTGCTCAGTGCCTAATTGAGATGCTCCCCGCAACTCTCTATTCGGTTTGATTTACTGACTTAAGTGAATATAGCTATAGGAAATGACGTAGCCATTTCTTAACTTGGTATAAGCGGGAAAGCACTAGGACAGAACTCACTAAAAACCATAAAAAACACCACTATGACCTTCACATCGACCCACTCAACTTACGACCCCACCCTATTCGCAGGGGTAGCAAAATATTACAGCCAATATCGTCCGCGCTATAACAATGAACTCTATCAATTACTGATTGAAGAATTTCAATTGGATGGCACTGGACGTTTGCTCGATCTTGCGACTGGCACTGGCTTAATTGCGATCGCCCTCAGCAATCAATTTACAGAAGTAATTGGACTCGATCCCGATCCTGAAATGCTGCGAGAAGCGCAACAGGAAGTCGAACTCGCCAATATTCACAATATCCAATGGATTAATTCGCAAGCAGAAAATCTCTCCGCGCAATTGGGAGAATTTCGCCTGATCACCATTGGTCGCGCCTATCATTGGTTTGACAAGCCCAAAGTATTACAACTCGCCAGCGATCGCCTAATTCAAGGTGGTGGTATTGCTATTACCTATAGCCATCAAGATATTTGGCATAGTACGGAATCTTGGAAGATCGCAGTTTTAGAAGTGGTCAAAAAATATCTCGGTGCAAAGCGTCGTGTTGGCAATGGCACAATTGAGAACCTTGATGCCACCTATGCAGAACTGCCAAGATTACTGGAACAATCAGGTTTCACGACACCATTACTCAAGACGATCATTATCGATAAGACTTGGACAATCGATAGCTGGGTGGGATACCTCTACTCCACTGCATTCTGTCGTCCTGACTACTTTGGCGATCGCCTAAATGCCTTCGAGCAAGAGATGCGCGAGACATTAGCCACTCTCTTCCCATCAGGTGAATTTACCGAGCAAATTCCCTTTGATGTTTACATTGCCCATAAAAATTACAGCGCTTCGCGCTCAAACCCAGACAAAGGAAATCCTTGAAAGACTTGTTTTACAAGTCTTTCAAGGATTTCCTTGTAGTTCGTTTGATCGGTAATTGCTGAAAGCACCAAAATGGGCGGTGATTTGCGTCATCTATCCTATCTCTCTATCTCTAAAGTTAAACGAAAGCAAAATTACTATGTTGAAATCCTTTACGCGCTCTTTCCCGAAATTGAACTTTTTCAAAAGTACTCTCAAAGGTACTTTCAAAAGTACTTTCAAAAATACTATGCGCTTTGCTAGCGGCTTAACCTTAAGCTTCGCTGTTGTATCTTGCGCTCCCACATCAACTGTCACTTCCCCTAGCCCTAATGTTAGCAATTCAGCCACAGTAGCTACTACACCGTCCCAAACCATAGTTTTAAGAATAGGACATCAGAAATTCGATCCTTTAACTTTAGTTAAAAACAAGGGGGGTTTAGAGAAACGACTCAAGCCTCTGGGCGTAACCGAAATTAAATGGATAGAATTTCCATCTGGTCCCCCAATGCTCGAAGCTTTGAACGCCAAGAGCATTGATATTGCGAGAACTGGTGATGCCCCGCCTGTCATTTCCCAAGCCGCAGGTTCATCGCTGGTCTATATCGGCGGAAGTGCCCCTAAAGATAGTAGTTCCGCACTATTAGTAAAAGAAGATTCGCCAATTCAAGCGATCGCCGATCTCAAGGGCAAAAAAGTTGCTTTTGCTAAGGGTTCCAGCGCTAATTATCTGATTGTCAAAATCTTAGAATCAGGTGGTGTGAATTGGGATGACATTACCCCAGTCTACCTCGCGCCTGCCGATGCCAGAGCCGCCTTTGAGCAAGGCAATGTCGATGCTTGGGTGATTTGGGATCCTTTCTATGCCCTGACTCAAGATAAGAGCAAAGTACGAGTGATTCGCGATAGTAAAGGTTTAGTCGCCAATCGTGATTTCTATCTATCCTCAAAAAACTTTGCCGATAAAAACCCAAAAATCATTGAGGCAATTCGCGAAGAGACTCAAGAAGTAGCGGCTTGGGCAAAGAAAAATCCTGAGGATGTGGCTGATTTCTTAGCTCCATTACTAAAGATCGATAAGTCAGTCCTAGTCACCGTCAGCAAGCGCCGCGACTATGGCTTTGAGACGATTACCCCTGAGATGGTTGCCGAACAACAGGCGATCGCCGATTCCTTCTTTAAGCTGAAATTAATCCCTAAAGAAATTAAGGTCTCCGAAGTAATTTGGCAAGCCCCTAAATAAGCCAGACAAATAATGAATTGCCGCGCAAAGCGCGGCAATTCATTATTTACAGCAATTTTCGATCAAAAGAACCACAAGAAACTTTTTGAAAGTGTTGCAAAGCAACACTTTCAAAAAGTTTCTTGGTTTGGATTTGGGCGCAAAGCGCTGTAGGATTAATTTTTGCTCACGATCACTGAATCACCTTGGATTTTTGCCTTATAGGTTCCCAATGGGCTACTCGCTGGTCCCTTAAGTACCTTTCCATTGGCACTGAACTTTGCACCATGACAAGGACATTTGAATTGCTTCTTATCGCCATCCCAATCGACCGTACAGCCTTGGTGAGTACAGGTAGGATCGACAGCTAACAGCTTTTGAGGATTATCGGGTGAACGAATTACAGCAATAGAGCCAATGGATGTATTGTCCTGATAAAGTTGACCTGCATTGTCCAGATCGGCGATCGTACCCGCGACCACAGCCCCATCAGACTGCCCAAAAGCTTCATCAACCTTGAACAGAGAAGAACAAGCAGCGATCGCAACAGGTAAATAACTAGCTAAAGTCCCAACTCCAAAAAGCATCAAAAATTTACGACGCTCCATAACCTATCCTCTAAAGTTTTACCTACGGACGATACTAACGAGTATAAACGATGTCTAAGTTACTGGACATAAGTAGCTAGGCATAACTAAAAACCAGAACCAGAGAGCGTACCGCCCGCTGCGCGGGCGGTACGCTCTTTTGTGTTTTAAGTTTACTTATGCCTAGCTACTTATATCTACTTATATATAGCTACAGTCACTTGACTTAGGACAAATCAAACCCCAAGAATTGACTGGCGGCGCTTCGCGCCGCCAGTCAATTCTTGGGGTTTATGTCCTAATACACTTGGCAACAGCTATAGCATCGCGATAAGACGAAGGGCAAAATCCTATATTGATAAATTGCTCTAAAATTGGATTGATATAGAGCAATATTAAGATAACTCAGTGAAACTTCACATCCTGTATTTTTGCTACAAAGTCATCAATTTCATTCTAACAAATCGTCTTTTTATCTCTTTTATAATCATTTCGGCTTTCGTTTTTGGAACAGATTTCTTATTTACAACTCAATGGAATCGGCTCCAAGAATTTTCCCCAACAACGATCGGTATTGACTTTGCTCCAGAAGTCTGGTTATCACTTCTGAGCTTGGTTTTGGGAACTCTGATTATCGTCATCTCCATCGCCTCCCAAAATCTTCCTAAACTGGTTGATTTGTACATGCAAGATTGGCAAAGCCTATTTTATGTGTGGTTTTTGGTGTTAGCAGGAACCCATGCAGTTTTAGCCAAAGTCCGCGTCGAAGAAGATCGCTCCTTTCTTGCCAGTGCAGTTTTGAATGACTGCCTATTTCTCCCCTTAGCGATCGTTTTAGTATTTCCCTATATCTATTACATTCTCCGTTGCACCAAGCCCGTCACCGTCATCGAACGTATTTTCTCTAGTCATCTACAACAGATTAACCTACTTCCCAATCCCTATGTTTCCATCCTTCTCAACAATCCCCAGTTTAAAAGTGCTTACCAGTCTCGGCTATTTGCATCTCTCAATCAGTTAGACAATCTATTAAGCTATGTGACTCTCAAGGAAGCGCAGGCTCAGATCATCGAACAGATTACGGAACTTGTCGATCGCTATATTATTTTAAAACCGCACATCAATCCCCAATTCTTTCTAATGGGGCAAGAAGTACGCACCGATATTTCCTTTCGTACCACTATTGAGTTTGAAGAACTAGAGCGATCGCGCATATTTTACGAGCAAAAGTGCTTTCGACTGCTCAACAATGCCTATACGCAATTCATCGAAAAGCATGAATTTGATTTAGCTTCCCTATGCGTCTCCGAAATTTATCGAGTGGGAATTACCGCCATATCCATAGGGGACGATCATTTGATCGATACCACGATCGTCCGTTTTAATACCATATTGCGAATTGCATTAAAGCATGGAACTCGCAATAATGAAGCCCGTAACCTCTATAATTTTGCTTTTCATTATGGGAACTTTATCTCAAATCTAGTCCATTCTCAGAAAATCGAACAGGCAAAGCTAAGTTTCCATTACCTGCGACTTTATGGGACGGAAATTTTTAAGTATGGCAAAACTAGCCCCGTCATGTACTTCATTGTCGATGTATTTGCGGCCGAAATGAAAAAGATCCTCATGCTCGCCCATGAGTTAAATTTGGATACAGCCCTGCAAAGCGAGTTGCTCTTTGAGATGCTACAGGTTGATAGCCTTCCCAATTTCATGAAAGATGACCTCGACAAAGGACAATTTGTGGATAATGGTGTCCGAACCCTACAAATTGGGCTAGCCCTTTTTTATCTGAAAAACGATCGCCCTGAATTTGTCGAACGAATTATTAACGATATTATTGACGATTTAGAATATTGGGGTAAAGAGTCATTTTGTCGCTTGATCGAGATGACTTGCAAGCATTTGCAGCTATTTAATCATCACTTCTGGGAGGATACCGATCGGGGCAACCTGAATATCTACTACACGCCATACAAAGATTATATCGATCAATTTCAAGCCCTCCTCATATCACGAATTCGTCTTTATGCTGATAACAGCCTCGAACTAGATCACCAAAGAGAAGAGCTATCAGCAAAAGAGCTAGAAAGAATTTTAGGACGTTTTCACGAACAAATGCTCCGCTATTTACATCGTTTTTCACCTGAGAAATAGGTATAGCAACGTAAAGTTTGCTTAGCCCCAAAGATGATTTGCAGCGCTTCGCGCTGCAAATCATCTTTGGGGTTTACGTTGCTATAGTCCTGAGAAGGAAAGAATTTATGCCAATTCCCAAAATGGCGTTGCCATTTTGGGAATTGGTAAGTAGCTAAGAGTAAACTTAAAAACTAGAAGAGCGTACCGCCCGCGTAGCGGGCAGTACGCTCTTCTAGTTTTGGGTTTTAATTATGCTTAAAGGTAGTGAGGCATTTTTATCCGCCTTAGCACCTAAAATATGAGAAAACCATTTAATGCTCCAAATCGCGAAAAGTAAGGTAATTTAAGCAAATAGAATAATCGCGCAGACTTGCTAAAAATTTCATGATATTGCCCTTTTGTCTTAATTTCACTGAGCGTTTAGATTAAATGCAATACCACTAAATGTCTAAAGGTAGTTTGAAAGAAACTGATCGCAGACTCTTTAGACTCTGCGGATAGCGACCATTTGCAGACTTTGTTTACAACGTTTGAGATAAAAATCATGGCTAAATCTATATCCGAAACATCTTCTACTCCTTCGAGCCAATGGTGGCGTGGATTGATCATGGTACTTCTAGCGACCTTGTTTTTATCAATCCAAAATGTCTTAGTTAGAATCGTCCAATATAACGGGAAGTATCCATTAAAAATTCTCGGTGGACTAATTCCTTCTAATGTATATGTCGATGCCGATCCCGCCAATCCCCTACAAGTACCGTTACTAGTACTATTGGTGCGAATCGCCTTTGTTGTTCCCCTGCTGTGGACTGTGCTGCCAGTACTTAGACCAGGCTCAGAAGAACAAGCCCTATCCGTCCTGAGGGGTTACAATCCCAAATTACTCATGAAGGTAATCGCGGCTGGGTTGTTGCTATTTTTATCTCAAACAGGGACATATTTAGCGGTCTCAATTGTTGGTCCCGCAACCGCTTTAACAGTATTTTTTATCTATCCCGTAGTCACTACTTTGTTAGCATGGCGATTATTTGGCGATCGCCCATCATGGAAACAATGGCTAGCCATTGGTTTAATTATTAGCGGTTGCACATGGGTTCTATTTAGCACGGTTCCGGGGGCTGCATTTAAAAGCGATATTGTGGGGCTGATCTCCGCTGCCTTTGCGGGGATCGTTTTTGCATTGGAGGGAGTCATCGCCCAATCTTGTTTTAATAAAATCAACCCTGCGACCTTTACAGGGCTAATTTTTACCGTCGAATTTGTAATTTTGCTGATTGTATGTGTTGCTTTTATTCACATCAATCTGAGCCAAGGGCTAATTATTATGGGCTTATTGCTCTGTTTCTCAACCCTATTTGGATATTTGTTTAATAATTTTGGAATTAAAGCTATAGGTGCGGCTTCAACGGCAATTATTGGCTCTAGTGGACCTGCCGTTACAGCGATTCTATCAGTATTAATTCTTAATGACAAAATACCATCTTGGATTGCAATCTTTTTAGTTACTATTGGTGTTGTCTTAATGAATTTAGAAAAAATCAACAAGAAACCAATTGCCAATGTAGTCTCTGCCGCCCAAGAACAAGATTAATAGGCTATCTAAATTCCAGAAATAACTAGAAATAACCAGAAATAATTTGACATAAGAAATAATTTGACATAAGACCAGACATACATAGCCAGCTTAAATGGCACAGAATTGCTATAGCAATCTAAATAGTTTGCGGAAGCGCACCCCAAAGGGGTGCGCTTCCGCAAACAAATCTACAAATGATTTAGGTTAGCTAACAAGGAGTGTTGCGGCGCTTTGCGCCACAACACTCTTGTGGTTTTTTGTTTTTGTCATAACATAACTGGCTACTGCTATATTTAGCAATGTCAAAATGTCATATTGTTTGCTTGTAAATTGCGATCTATCCTAATAATACCAAAACTAAAAATGGCTAAGCCATTTTTGGTTTTGATATTATTAGATTTGTTTTTTAATGCAAGCAAATCTGACAACACTTGCTTGCATTCACATAACAAGTTCAGAAATGGCTACGCCATTTCTGAACTTGAAAATCCTGACGAAGTTTAGTTTTTAATACACAAAAATGTTGTCATACTTGCTTGCATTGGTATAAGCGTATATGTATAAAAGTTTTAGCAACCTAATTTCGATTGTATTAACCTGCCTGTCTGTATCACCTTTATTTGTTACCGAAGCGAGCCCCGAAAGGGGAACTAATGCGATGGATTTACCGCAATTAGAACGAGCTTCACGATTAGTAAAAGAAGCCATCACCCTCGATGATAATCAACCAGAAAAAGCGATCGCATTACTCAAACAAGCCTTACAAATATATTCTCAAGTCAATAAAAGTGTGGATGAATTTGTTCTTGAGGAATTAGGAGGTTTATACCTTCAGATCGGACAATACCAAAGAGCGATCGATGCCTACGAAAAAATTGTAAATTTAAGTAGACAAAACAAGTATCGCTTCCTAGAACAAAAAGCATTAAACGAATTGGGCTATGCCTACATGCTTAGTGATAATTGTCTAAAAGCAATAGAAATTTATCAGCAGGCTTTAGCCATCGATAATCCCGAATTGAGTCCCATTGAGAATAATTTCAAATCTCTTAGTGATATAGGAACTTGCTACGAGCATCTGGGACAATATCAAAAAGCACTGGAATTCCATCAGCAAGCCTTAGCGATCGCTAAAATCAATAATGGAAGCAATAATGGAAGTATTAATGAAAGTATTAATGGAAATCTTGATATCAAAAATTCCCTAATCGGTATGGCTGAAGCCTATACGGGTTTAGGAGAATATCCAAAAGCCAAGGAATTCTTTAACTTAGCACTTGCTAGCAAAGATCGCTTTACCGATGGCAATGATCGAGCAAAGATTGGACTAGGAAATGTTTACAAAAAATTAGGAAAGGTCGAATCAGCCATTGATTTGTATCAACAAGCATTCGATATTGCCAGACAAAACAATATCAAGGAAGGAGAAATAAATGCTCTCAATCTCTTAGGAAAGACCTACCTCGAACTAGGGCAGTATCAAAAAGCGGTTGAATCATTCCTTAAAACAGTGGAAATCGTGAAGCGAACTCACCATTACAGAGGCTTCTTAACCGCATTGAATGGGCTCGGTAAAGCCTACGAAAAGTTAGGTCAATATAACCTCTCAAGAGCATATTTTCAAGCATCCTTAGCCTTTAAAATGCAAAGTAGCGATCGCGATTAATGTTGATTACCTTTTTCTTAATTTTTTAGCCAACCCAAACCCACACCAATTAAGAGAAACAATCCCATCGCTAGGCGATACCAGACAAAAAGCCAAGTACTATGCTTTTCTAAGTATTTCAACAATAAAAAGATTGCTAAAAATGCGGAAATACTAGCGGAAGTCAGTCCTAATAGGAGAATAGCCCAACCATGCAAATCTAATCCAGCTTTAGCGAGCGTCGCCATTTCCACAGCCCCAGCCAGAATAATCGTGGGTAATCCTAATAAGAAAGAGAACTTTGCCGCCGTTTCTCGTTCCATTTTTAAAAAGAGTGCGGCTGTAATAGTCGAGCCCGATCGCGATACCCCTGGAATCAGGGCAAAAACCTGTGCAATTCCGACAAAAACACCATCGATTAGGGTTAACTGCTCAAAATTACGCTTGCGGCTTCCCCACTTTTCGGCAGCTGCAAGTAATAGAGACATCACGATTGAGGCAATCCCAATGGTGACTAACGTCCGCAAAGGCGAGTTGCAAGTATCGAGAGTTTTCTTTAACAAAAGTCCGACGATCGCGATCGGAATTGTCCCTGCAATCAGTCCTAATAGCAACCGAAAAGATTTAGACATGTAGTCTTTACGAAGGAGCGCCCGATAGGAACTCCCCAACAAGCGTGTAATATCTTGCCAAAAATAGGTGAGGACTGCTGTTAAACTTGCTAACTGCATCGCCGCCGAAAAAGCAGATCCAGGATCGGGTAAACCTAAAAAACTCGGAACTATGCGTAAATGGGCAGTACTACTAATTGGTAATAGTTCGGTAATACCTTGCACGATCCCAAGAATCACAATACCCAACCAATTGATATTCACAAAGTCGAGATTAACTGCACTACCATCGTTACAAACCGCAGCAGACAGCAAAAATGAATGCATCATAAAAAATAATTACTCCTCAAATTATACCAATTCACGAAAGTGTGACAACACTTTTGTGAATTAAACACCAAACCCAGTAAGGTTTTGAGATTCCCAAAATGGCGTTGCCATTTTGGGAATTGGAATTAGTCCTCACGGTGGAGGCTAACAATTAACTAAGTAGCTAAGCATGAAACTTAAAACTTAGAAGAGAGTACCACCTGCGTAGCAGGCGGCACTCTCTTTGGTTTTGTTTTTTAATTATGCTGAACTACTTAATGTTTTATCTATGCTATGGCAACGTAAGGTTTGCTTTTACCAAAGCTCAAAATGGCGTAGCCAGATATTTTGAGCTTTAAAAACCATTACTGGGTTTGTTTTTTAACGTCAGTTCAGGTTAAGCTGGCAAACCTTAAAATCCCAAAAGTAAAAGCCTTGCTACGCAAGGCTTTTACTTTTGGGATTTGAGAAAGGGTTGTCACACTTTCGTGAATCGATGTTAAAACTTACTTTGATTAGCGATCGCCCTTAATTAATAACAACTGCACAAGCTGAAGAGCAGCATAAATCGCTGTCGCCACATAGGTCCAAGCGGCAGCATTAAGAACACTACGAGCGCCCCGATTTTCATTGCCTTGGAGGATGCCTAGTTCGTCAATAAGTTTTAAGGCACGACTGGAAGCATCAAACTCAACGGGCAAAGTAACGATGTGAAATAGAATCGCTCCAGCAAATAGCGCGATCCCCACATTGATAAATATCACACTGAGACTACCTAAGGAGGTGAGGAATAGCCCTGCCATTACCATCAAGGGACCAAAGTTTGCGCCAATATTGGCGACTGGAACAAGTGACGCGCGGATGTTCATAAACTGATAACCACGGACATCCTGCAAAACGTGACCGCATTCATGGGCAGCGATCGCCGCCGCCGCAAGCGACGATGATGCGTACACAGACTCGGATAATCGAACCGCCTTGGCGGAAGGATCGTAATGATCGGTTAGTTCTCCATCTATTCGCTCGACGGTCACATTATGAATATCCATACGTTGCAAGATGGTTTTAGCAACCTGTGCACCTGTCATTCCTAAGCTTGATTGGATATCGGCATACTTCTCATAGGTTGATTTGACCCGTTGTTGAGCCCAAAACATCAAGATCATCCCTGGAATGAGGATCAAATAAGATGGGTGAAAGAACATTTACTTTTCTCCTTCAGAAATTTCTATATCTCTATATTCAATTATGCCTCTTATAAACTTGGTGATGACTCGGCAATTAATGCTTAGGCGGTAGTGAAAACACTACCAACCCCATCGGCTATGCACGCCCCTGAAAAAACGACCATGACAAAAAGAAATTGCTGATAAATATAGCCAGTAAGGCTGTAACCACAGCCGTAGTTGTAGATTCGCCTACTCCCTTTGCCCCACCCGTGGTGGTTAAGCCCCATGTTGTGCCGATCGCCGCGATGATAACGCCGAAAATACTTGATTTGATTAAAGCGGCGATCAAATCCCAAGGTTTGAGGAGATTCTGAACGGAATTGAGAAACATATTGTAGGGAATTGCATACATCGATTGAGATAGCAATAAGCCCCCTGCCATTCCCATCAAAAATCCTAAAATTGTGAGGATCGGCAGCATGAGCAAGCAGGCGATCGCACGAGGAGTTGCCAGATAGTCAATGGGATTTGTCCGCAGTAAATGTAATGCGTCAATTTGCTCGGTTACTTGCATCGTGCCAATTTCTGCGGCAAAAGCCGAACCCACACGTCCAGCAATGATGACGGCTGTCAATACAGGAATTAGCTCGCGGGCTAAGGCGATCGCCAAAATGCCACCGATCGCCTGTTGTGCGCCAAAGTTAATAAACTCTCTCGCGACTTGAATCGTAAATACGGCTCCTACAAAGGCTGCTGTAATCAAGGTTATGAGTAGCGACTCTGTACCCACCATCGACATCTGCTCGATCGTATTGCGCCAATGGAAACGTCGATAGATCAAAATATGGGTGACAATTTGTCCAATCAGTAAACAACTTTGTCCGAGTTTAGTTAGCCAACTGCCAAAATTTCCCATTTTTAAAATTTCCCATGCCACGGCTGACAGGTGGTAAACAATTTTTGTTGTGTTTATCCTAACCCCCAGCGCAATTATCAGCAAAGAAAAAGCGGATAAAAAATGTTCCTCGAAAGTTATCTAGCTTCGACTTCGCTCAGCTATAGCTACAGTCACTTGAATTAGGACAAATCAAACCGCAAGAATTGACTGGCGGCGCGAAGCGCCGCCAGTCAATTCTTGCGGTTTATGTCCTAGTCCATTTGGCGATAGCTATAACACCAATTCACTGAAGTGTTGTCTCACTTCAGTGAATTAAAACCAAACCCAGTAAGGGTTTTCAAAGCACAAAATGGCTAAGCCATTTTGTGTTTTGGTATTACTTAGGAAATAGATGGAGCGTCCAGTTACAGGGTTGTTGCAAATCACCGAAGCGACCATTTGCCCAGTACCAAAGGGCGAGGCGAGTCCGAAAAAATCCGATTACCAAAAAATGACCTTGGGGAATGGCAACACCATATTTACGCCCATCGGTGGGCGTAATCTGCCAAGGGGTATCGTTGCCCTTAACCAGCAATTGCGAGCGATGGTAGATCTTCTGATATTGCAGCGGTAAGGCAAATATGGCGTAAACATGATGCTCACCACGCCAAGGTTCAGCCAAAATCTTAATGGGATGAAATTGCAAACTATCGGATTTACTGAGGCTATCTGTCATAGCTGAACATTGCTGGGACTGGGCTGATGGGTCTATCTGAGAAGAGGTTGTCTGGGGAGACAAGGCGATGACTGTAATTGCCGAGATACTGACTAGGGCTAAGGCTATAACCGCTATGCATAGGAATTTATTTTGAGCCGACCAGTTTTTCATTCACAGGTGTCAAGGCGAGTTAATAGTAGGGCGATCGCGTCAATGTATTGCTTCAATTCCTTTGACGGAAGATTGCTGTTATTAATGATGATACTGAAAATAACTTCGCGATAGTGCGGCGGACTAGCATAGCCAGATAGGGCAACAGATCCTGTCAATCCGCCAGTCTTGGCTTGAATTATGCCCTGTGCATCAGTATTTTTAAATCGATTAGTTAGACTACCATCAACACCCGCGATCGCTAAGGATTTACGAAAATGACGATCGCTAGCCATACTTTGTAAAAGCTGCACGATCGTTTTGGGGGTGGTCAAATTCTGACGCGATAGCCCCGAACCATCGACTAATAGGGCATTATCAGAGGGGACATTGATCGATTGTAAATACTTGTTAACGGCGAGCAAACCGCCCAATACACTGTCATCGGGAAGGACTTCATGGAAGCGATCGCCCAAAGCACGGAGCAAGAGTTCAGCGTAAAGATTGTTACTATTTTTGTTGGTGATACTGATTAATTCCGAAAGCGGCGGCGACAAAGCGATCGCCAAATCTTGGATCGGGGGAAGCTTTTGAGCTTTGTTACTATTTTTGTTACTACTGTCTGAAGAGATGGTAATGCCCTGCGCGAGCAGTTCTTGGCGTAAAAGCGCTAATAGATTGGCTTCAGGATCGGGAATTGCCACACCACCAAGCTCAGGTTCAGATTTTTCGGGTACTTGTCCTGTGATGATCACCACTTTTTGATCATAGGGGCGAATCACTTGTAAGGTAGATGGCTCATCGGCTCCGACAGTGATTGATTGATTATCTACCCGCCAGTCGGTTGCGAAGTTGGGCTCTTCCCATGCAAATATTGCAGGCTTGCCGATTGAAGAAGGACTAACTATCCAATTGAGCGCATTTTCATTAATGGTAAATGGTGAAGCCTTCGCTCCATAATATTCCTGTAAATCTCCCCATTCCCAACTATCGCCAATCTCTGCCCCCTTGCGGGCTGTCAAAGTCCAGATTCCGCCATTGATCTGCTTTACCCCTTTATTCTTGAGTTGTGTGACTAGGGATTTGAGTCCTGTCGCCGATTGCAAACTCGGATCACCTGAAGCAACTAACCACAGTCCATGATCGATTTCACCCCTATCATTAGGCAGATTGCGAGACATTAATCGAGTCGCAAAGCGGTAGTCAGCCCCCAAAGTTTTGATAGCAGTCGCCGTCACAAATAATTTGGTATTGGAAGCAGGCATAAAATAGCGATCGCTATCTAGACTTGCCAATGTTTGCGATTTAGTCCCATTAGTTTGGATAAAAACACCAACGCGTGAGTGATTTAATTTAGGGGATTGGGCAATTTTTTCCACCTCTTTTTGCATCTGTGCAGGACATAGGCGATCGCTTTGAGCTTGAACGGGAATTACTACAATTAAGGAGGATAAAATCAGTGCAATCTCGGCAAATAGACTGTTTTTCATTAAGAAATAGAATGAAATTGAGAGAGCTAACAGACTAGCACAAAAGATAAATAGAGCCTCTATCCTGATATTGATAGCAGCTATCAATATCAGGATAGAAAACCCAAAATATTGTTGCCGCGCTCCGCGCGGCAACAATATTTTGGGTTTTAATTTTGTCCTAACAAGACTGGCGGCAGCTATAACTTGAAAACCCTTATATCAAACCTCCAAAGATGAGTGGCGGCGCAAAGCGCCGCCACTCATCTTTGGAGGTTTGATTAGCTTAAAACCCATAGATAAATAGTCTGTTCTTGATCGCCTATTTTGATTTTTTCCATTTGACTAGCAGGTAAATCTCCCAAATCATATTCATAGGAAATCACCTTTGTCCCTGCTTTTAGTTTGGATAAAATTTCATTACGGACGCGGAGATTTGCCTCTGGCAAAAGGTATAGCGTAACCACCGTGACATCCCGCAAATCCGCCTTAAAAAAATCTTGTTGAATAAATTTAATCCGATCGCGAATTGTCGGTGTTTTGGCGATCGCTGATTTTAATTCCCGATCAGATTCGCGGATTAGTTCGGGATCAATCTCAATACCGATCGCTTTAGCCCCAAACATCTGCGCCGCAGCGATCGCAATTCTGCCATCGCCACTGCCCAGATCGTACACAACATCGGTTTCTTTGACATTTGCCATCTGGAGCATTTTCTGCACTGCTGCCATCGGTGTTTGTAGATAGGGAGCATCGGGAAGGCGCTCAGGCTCGGATTCCTTAGTGACAGTACTAGCAACAGTTAGAGGTGCAACGGTCTCTAGTTGGCTAGGAGAAGATGGAGGACTATTCACCAAAAAAGTATTGCAAGCCAATAAGGTCGAGCAGGTAATCACAGCCATGAGAATAAACCGCATCAAGGTAGCCATAGCTGCTTTATTCAAACCCTAATTGTTGCAAGACTGCCATCTGCGCCTCTGGCTGTTGACTATAGGCAAAGCCCCAAGGCATCTGCATCGGTAATAGGGGCAAAATCTCATCTAGGGTATAGGGGCTGCCATAGAGCACCACGGCCTGTAATTTATTGTCTAGGAGCATTAACTTGACTAGATTTTGAATTTTTTGAAGCAGATTTGTATTCCCTCGGAATGGATTGCCGCGACTAAAGATTTGGATAAATATTTGTGAAAATTGATCGTATTTCAAATTTTCTAACATCAATCCATCCGCAATAATGCGCTGATAGCCGTTGTGGTTGGGCAATCGTACCGCAGGCGATCGCCTATGCAGGAATTCTTCACAGGTCAGGGGATCGTCAACAACAATCAGATTGAGATAGTTTGCATCTAGCCGCTCTTGAGCGCTACTTGATGCCAAGGTGGAGATAGAGGAATAAACATTAATGGACTTGGTGGCAATTTGAGCGGCAATATCGAGATGCTCAGGATTGCCGAGTTTTTGCAGATTTTGCGGAGTCCCAGCAATCTTTTGTTTTGCTTGCCAAATCCTTTGGACTGAAGCGCGAATTTGCGCTTGCGAGATTTCTTGGTTTTCTACCGCCGCACAAATGGCATGGATTGTGGCGATCGGATCGACGGGCATTAGTAATATATCTACACCCGCTTTGACGGCTTTAACGGCAATCTCCTCAGGGCTACCTAAATTAGAGACTCCTGACATAATCAGAGCATCCGTAGTAATAATTCCCTCAAAGCCAAGTTCATTGCGTAAAATCCCCGTGATAATCCGATGGGAAAGGGTCGCAATATTTTGAGGATCCAATTCTGGGACAAAAATATGGGCGCTCATAATCGCATCAACTCCCGCCGCGATCGCATTGATAAAGGGCGGAAATTCGACATTATCAAATCTCTGGCGATCGTGAGGAACTACGGGGGTCTGTAAATGGGAATCTACCGAAGTGTCCCCATGTCCTGGAAAGTGCTTGGCCGTGATCAAGACAGGATATTGCTTTGCTCCAGAAATAAATCCTCGCGTCGCCCCCATGACCTCACCCACGGTAATCCCAAAAGCCCGTACGTTAATCACAGGATTTTCGGGATTATTGTTAACATCGACAATCGGCGCGAGCATCCAGTTAATCCCGATCGCCAAAGCCTCCTCTGCCGTAATTTTCCCCATATCCTCGGCATATTTCATCGACACCGCTTGCAAAGCCATCGGGGGTGGGAACCATGTTGCACCGCTAAAGCGCTGTCCTACTCCCTCTTCAATATCTGCGGCGATTAGCAAAGGTATCTTTGCCATAGACTGCAATTGGCGGGTTCTCAGGGCAACTTCGGGGGCGCTGCCACCTAACAAAATAACTCCCCCCACCCCATATTGTCCGATCAGAGTTTGAAGTTTGGCATTGGATAATTCCCATTCTGGGTACTGGATCTGGTGGTCGTATAGCATTCCACAGGTACGCACCACCACCATTTGAGAAACTTGCTCAATGAGGCTCAGGCTATCAATATCGGGCAAGTCGATCAATGACATAATTTACTAGATTTACTAACTAGATTTACTAACTAGATTTACTAAAGAGTAGTATTTCGCAGGAGAAAGCCAGAAGATCACTCTTCACAAGGAAGATTTTAACAAGGTAGGGCTTAAAACTCTAGCGCAAAATCTTTCCTTGTCATTGGTTGAGGTACTTCTAATCCTTCGCCACCAATATATTTTAAAGGTTTGCCCTCAACGGACAAATAGACCTTAGCATCAGGCTCTAGACTAGTCGCAGTGTATAAAACCTGAATGATCCTTCCTTGCATTGATGCCGAACCGCCACCTTTCGTAAAGTCTTTGGAAAAATTAATCCGAATTTCCTTATTTTTGGTAACGGCACTCAATACTTGGGTATTGGCAGGAATAGCACTGTATAGATTGGATTCGGGTGGATTCTCGGAAATCAAGGTTTTAATTACAGAGGCGATCGCTTCGTCATTACTTTTGGCTTTAACAGCGATCGGTACGGCAACCAGCTTATTCTTGCTTGATTCAATCCAATAAACTGCCAATTGTCCATCAACGGCTCGAGTCGCTGTCGGGGACTGGCTGACTTGATTGATGGAGCTGGGCGCAGATGATTGGGGATTTGGTTGATTGTTCAGAGTAGAGTTAACCAAAATTGCCGCACCAGAGCCCCCCACAACAGCCGCCGCTACTAAACCTAACCAAGTATTTTTACTTAAAGTTGGAATTTTCATGATTTCGCTCCTCGACTTTGACTATTTGCATCATACTCTTGACGCAAACAAACGGGAATTAGCTCCTTAATATCTCCATAATACCAATTCACTGAAGTGAGCCAACACTCCAGTGAATTAAAAAACAAACCCAGTAATACCAATTCACGAAAGTGTAGCCACACTTTTGGGGATTGGTATAAGGTTTTCAATTTAAGAAATGGCTACGCCATTTCTTAAATTTGTATAAGGGTTTGAGATTCCCAAAATGGCGTTGCCATTTTGGGAATTGGTATAGCTTTGGGAAGCTTCACGCGCCCAAACCTCTGCTGCTTTGGGACTTACGCCAAAAAATGTGATGTAACGACAATTCATAAATTACCTTGAAGAGCATTGCGCTTTATTAAGTAAATGAACTAAATAAAACATAAACTCCAAGAATTGACTGGCGGCGCTTCGCGCCGCCAGTCAATTCTTTTTGTCTTACAGCGCTTCGCGCCCAAACCCAAACCAAGGAAATTTTTGAAAGCGTTGCTTCGCAACGCTTTCAAAAATTTCCCTGTGGTTCGTTGGAGCGATAATTGCTGTAAGTCAAGGGACTATAGCTATAAAACTCAGAGGCTAAACCTGTAGCTCCTGCGCTACAGGTTTTAGGATTTTATAGCTGTCGCCACCTGATTCTTTATTTGTAATCGGTTAAGGGTTCTGGCAATTTCCTCAACGCGAATAGGCTTGCTAATGTGATCGTTCATACCAACAGCCAAACAATTTTGAATATCTTCTGGCATGACATTGGCAGTCATGGCAACGATCTGTGGTTGGAGAGAAATATTGCCATCCTGTCGAATTAACCTAGTTGCCGTTAATCCATCCATCTCAGGCATCTGCATATCCATAAATAGAAGATCGTAGTTTTGTTGATATACCATTTCTAAGGCTTCCACTCCATTATTGGCGATATCGGCAATATATCCAAATCTTTTTAAATAGAGAGAAGCGATTTTTTGGTTTACTTCGTTATCTTCCACAATGAGAATTTTGAGAGGAAATAGCTCAGCCATGCAACTCAGATTTTGGTTGGCGGCATCCAAAGCAATATTTGCCGTAGCGATCGCCTCAGAGTTCATATTCGGCAAATCAATCGTAAAGTAGAAAATTGCCCCTGATGTCTCTGGAGTAGTTGCGCATTGCCAGCCGATCGGTGGTTCCCCTGCGATCGAGCCCTTACTATCAACCCAAATTTTCCCTCCCATAAACTTGACCAGATATTTGCAAATAGCTAGCCCCAAACCAGTACCGCCATATTTGCGACTAATTGAAGCATCAGCTTGGGAAAATGGCTGAAATAATCGACTCAGGCGATCGCTAGATATACCAATACCAGTGTCTCTGATCGAAAATAGTATTTGGTTTGAGGATTGCGGGGATCTGAGCCCTTTGACCAATAGCTCAACTTCACCTTTTTGTGTAAATTTGATTGCATTACCAATTAAGTTAATCAAAATTTGATGCACTCGCGCTTGGTCACCGACGATCATAGCGGGAACATCAGTAGCGATCGCATACTTTAATATATTCGCTTGGTTAGCAGCTTCCGTACTCAATATATTAAAAGCTGATTTCACAGCATCCTTAAGTAAAAAAGGACGCTCCTCCAATTCTAGTTTTCCCGCTTCAATTTTAGAGAAATCAAGAATGTCGTTGATTACAGCAAGCAGAATATTGCCGCTATCTTGAATGGTTTGGACGTAATCGAGCTGATCCTCAGTGAGTGGGGTAGAAGCAAGCAATTCCGCCATGCCAATCACCCCATTCATGGGAGTACGGATTTCATGGCTCATATTGGCAAGGAAGTCACTTTTGGCTTTCGTCAAGGCTTCCGCAGCTTCCTTCGCCTCCGCCAGCGCGATTTCTGCCTGTTTCCGTTCCGTAATATCTCTTGCAACCTGAATCACCTTATCCTCAGCGATGGGAGAAATGATCGCAGAGAACCAGACATCTCTTCCATTTATTGCTAAGGGATAATCAAAACTAATAATCTGCTGGGTGGATAGGGAATGATCAATAGCCTCAACAATAGTTTTAGCGACCGAGGGAGGCAGTTCTTCATAGATTGATTGCCTGAGTATTGCTTCGGGATTTCCCAGTAAATTATTACCATTAGTTGGCACAATTTTCAGACATTTACCTTCGGAATTGCGGATTAGCACCACATCTTTCATGGCAGCAAATAGAGCATTCTGCTCTGAATAGGCTTCCTGTAACTTTGTCTGTTCCTCTTTCAAGACAATCTCAGCCTGTTTGCGTTGCGTAATTTCCTTAATATAGCCATGCCAGAGAATGCTGCCATCGGGTTCCCTTTGCGGTGTAGCATTTCCCGCTACCCAGATTGTCCGACCATCGTCGAAGCGCACTCGATATTCACATCCCCACACGGTGAGATTTTGCGCAGAGTTGATGACGCTTTGTCTAACATAATCTAAATCTTCAGGGTGAATGCGATCAAAAACCTTAGCAGCATCTTGACTCACCTCTTGGGGTGAGAGATCGTAGATATCGCGAATCCCATGACTTGCATAGGGAAAATGGGAACTACCATCGGTTCTCAAATGATATTGATAGATAAATCCTGGGACATTATAGGAAATTTGTTCTAATCGTTGTTCTGAATCTACTTCCGATGTAATATCTCTAACAATCACTAAGGCTTCGCGATCATTAATTGCCGAGATGCGGACTTCTTCGGAGGCAAGTTTGCCAAACTTAATCAACTGCTGTCTGTAGACTTGCAGTTGATTGGTGGCGATCGCTCTTTCGATCGCTTGCAACTGCCGTTCTAGGCATTCGGGCGATAATAATTCCGATAGGTGCTGCCCGATTACTACAAACTGATTTGCATCAATGGAAGGGGAAATCATACTGTCCAGACAGGAACCATCACGACCGACCCGCAGCAACAAATCTGGTATTGCCTCAAGAATAGCCCGTTGTCTCGCCTCGCTCTCTTGCAAAGCCGATTCGATTTGATTGCGCGTCGAGATATCTGCATTGCGGATTGCCATTCCTAATTGAGTGGCAATATTTTTGACGAGGCTAATTTCTTGGGTTTGCCAATGCCTTGGGCGATCGCATTGATGCAAGATTAACAATCCAAATAAATTTGGGGATGATGGCGATCTAGTCGTGATGGGCATGACCAAGTTAGCCCTCACCTGCATCTCCGATAACCAGTCGGCATACTCAGGCTCTAGGGTCAGAGCCTGAGTATCTTCAGTATCTTCAATGGTGCTAAAGGCTCCCATGAGATGGGCTTCTACATGTTTGCGCCAGATAAGGCGATCGCTAGTTACACTTCCCCCCTTGCCAAAATTTTCAAGAATTGATGACCAAGCTAAGTCCACAGACTCAGCAATGACTGCGCCATCCTCCTGCGGTAAGAATTGATAGATTAATACGCGATCGCATCCCAAGATATCCCTAGTTTTCCGAACAGCAATGTTTGACATTTCCACTAAATTAATGGATTCATGTAATTGCCAAGAAAGTTCAGTAAGGCTATCTAGAGCTTCTCCGAAGCAAATGTCCACATTATTACCTAGAGACATACAAAAGTCTTTAAAAGTTATGTCATTTTTAAGATTTAGATCGGCATAAATCCATATAAATGTAGTTGTCCAATACCAGATATTCCTTACATCTTAGACATTTTACAGTGCTTTACTTAGTAATAGGTATTACTAAGGTATACATTTATAAAAACGCAAAGGAAAGATGAGTGGCGGCGCTTCGCGCCGCCACTCATCTTTCCTTTGGGCTATATGTGCTAGCTAAAACTTATACCAAAACATGAAATGGCTACGCCATTTTGTGTTTTGGTATTACTGGGTTTGGTTTTCAATTTCCGAAAGTGTAGCCACACTTTCGGAAATTGGTATTATTAAGAATATTCCTTAACGCTTGTGATGAATCGCTTAACCCTATCTAGATCCTTGTCCCCTGCGGAAAGTTCTACCCCACTCGATACATCTAAGCCTTGGGGAGATGTAAGCGCGATCGCTTCAGCCACATTTTCAGGTGAAAGCCCACCCGCTAACCACCAATCACAAGGCGGACAAAAATCGCGGAGCATTTGCCAATCGATCGCTTTGCCCGTCCCTCCTGCTATTTGCGGATCATAGGCATCTAGTAACACCACATCCACGATATCGCTATAGAGCTTTGCCCTTTCTAAACCTACTCGATCTTTGACGCGCAGGGCTTTAATCAGCTTTGTTTTGGGATTTATGCGATCTAGCTGCGATCGTAAGCGATCGCAAAATTCTGGCGATTCATCACCATGAAGCTGTACAGCATTTAGCCCCGATGACTCCATCGCGTGACAAATTTCCGCTGCACTTGTGTTGAGGAATACTCCAATCAAATCGAGATCGACGAACTGCTCCGATTGAGATTTGGTTAGACTAGAGATGATTTGTCCAATTGTGCTGGTACTAATATATCGTGGTGAAGAGGGTACACAAATAAAACCAAGGGCCTCGGCTCCCATTTGGGCGATCGCTCGGGCTTGATCTAGTTTCGTAATTCCACAAATTTTGATATACATACAACCAACGACGCATTTCATGACAGAGTATTTATCCTATCCAACAATTGCCATAACAACCATGCCAGCCTCACCGAAATCAACCCCAAACTTAACCTCTAAATTAGTCCAAATGCTCGCAAATAAGCTTTCCCTAGGCTCGGCTGTTGTTATGGCGATCGCGATCGCTTGCAGCACCCCCGCACTTCCTGCGCGAGCTTCCCTCTTTGATGGTCCCGTCGATCGCTTGCCCTCAGTCCAGCGCGACTCACTCCGCAATGGGCAAACAGTGGTCACAGGCGAAAAGGGGAAATACGTGGCAAGAGTCCTTGTCAATGCATCTCCCGACGCAGTTTGGCAGGTATTAACCGACTATGCCAACCTTTACAAATTTATCCCCAACATGAGTTCTAGCAAGATTCTCGAAAATCGGGGCAATCGGAAGGTGATTGAGCAGGTCGATACCCGTCAGGTTTTTCTGATTTCTATCGTTTCCCGCACCAAATTGGCAATCCAAGAAACCGATCGCCAACAGATCGATTTTCGTCTCCTCGATGGCGATCTTTCGCAAATGGAAGGCTATTGGAAAATGGAACCAGTCTCCACCGTTCCCCGTCGTCCTCCCAGTCAGGTTTTGATTACCTACACGGTTAACGCACAGCCAAATTCCTCTACTCCCACCGATGCCTTTTATAGTATCTTCAAGGATGCTTTAGGGGATACATTGCAAGCAATTAAGCAAGAAGTAGGTAGAAGAGGCTAGTATAAACGCGCAAGCAAAGGGAGGGCAAGCCCTCCCTTTGTTGAATATAGCTGTCGCCAAGTGTATTAGGACATAAACCCCAAGAATTGACTGGCGGCGCTTCGCGCCGCCAGTCAATTCTTGGGGTTTGATTTGTCCTCATTCAAGTGAATGTAGCTATATAATAATATCAATTCCTAAAAGTGTGGCTACACTTTTGGGAATTGAAAACCAAACCCAGTAAGGTTTTTAAAATTACAAAATGGCGTAGCCATTTTGTAATTTGGTATAAATTGTATTAGATTGATTTTTTGTCATGACTGAACTTCCTTTATTTGATGAGTCAAGAGCGCTTGAACTTCGCAAAATCCTGCAACGCACCAGTTACGAATACTATGTGCTTGATGCTCCAACGATAGAGGATTCGGTCTATGATGCACTCTATCGCGAATTGCAAAATCTGGAAGCAGCCTATCCGCAACTGATTACCCCCGATAGTCCCACTCAGCGTGTCGGCGAAAAGCCCACAGTTCAGTTTGTCTCGGTTCGGCATCACATTCCACTCTATAGTCTAGATAATGCTTTTACGAATGGAGATGTCAAGAATTGGCAAGACCGATGCCAAAAGGGATTGGATCGTTCGGACTTGTTGGACTTTTTGGATAGCGTTTGTGAACTAAAAATTGATGGCTCGGCGATCGCCTTAACCTACGAGCAAGGTTTACTAGTAAGGGGCGCAACTAGAGGTGACGGCACATCAGGGGAAGATATTACTCCAAACATTAAAACGATTCGCTCGATCCCTCTCCGCCTTAATTTAGACAATCCTCCTGATCGCTTGGAAATTCGCGGTGAAGCATTTTTGCCGATCGCCGTTTTTGATGAGATTAACCAAGAGCGATCGCAGCAGGGAGAAGCTCTATTTGCCAATCCCCGCAATGCGGCCGCAGGGACATTACGCCAACTAGACTCGCGAATCGTCGCCAAACGTCGCCTTGATTTCTTCGCCTATACCATCCACATCGATCGCGAAGATTTTGCCAAAAAAAATCTACCCCAAATTTCTTCCCAATGGGAAGCTCTCGAATTTTTACAAACGATTGGGTTTCGGGTCAATCCCAATAAGCAACTCTGCACATCTCTTCAGGAATTACAAGACTATTACGATCATTGGTCAACGGAACGACTGAAATTGCCCTATATGACCGATGGAATGGTAATTAAGCTCGATGCCTTTTCCGTACAGGAGCAATTGGGATTCACGCAAAAAACTCCTCGCTGGGCGATCGCTTGGAAATATCCTGCCGAGGAGATGCCCACAGTCATCGAAGCTGTCACCGTGCAGGTGGGACGCACTGGCACTCTCACCCCCGTTGCGGAACTACGTTCCGTTTTACTAGCAGGGACAACCGTCTCGCGAGCGACTTTACACAATAGCGATCGGCTAGCCGAGCTAGATTTACATATTGGCGATACGGCGATCGTCAGGAAAGCTGGAGAGATTATTCCTGAAGTGGTGCGGATATTACCAGAATTGCGCCCCGATCAGGCTGTCCGTTTTGTGATGCCGACCCATTGCCCTGAATGCGGTCAACCCGTAATTAAGCCCGAAAATGAAGCAGCTACCCGTTGCGTAAATGGAAGATGTCCTGCGATCGTGCGAGGAGCGATCGAACATTGGGTCAGTCGCGATGCGCTGGATATTAACGGCATCGGGGAGAAGTTGGTCAGGCAATTAGTAGGGGAAAATCACGTTACTTCCATTGCCGATCTCTATGATTTGACCAGTGAGAAATTGCAGACGCTCGATCGCATGGGTCAAAAATCTGCTGACAAAATTATTGCGGCGATCGCTCAATCTAAAACCAAACCTTGGGCGCGTGTGCTGTATGGCTTAGGCATTAGGCATGTGGGTAGTGTTAACGCTCAAAATATTACGGATAATTTTCCTAATGTAGAGTTATTAGCTCAAGCTAGTCCCGAAGCGATCACTTCGATCTTTGGCATCGGTGAAGAAATTGCTCAATCCATTTATGAATGGTTTCGTAAAGAAGAGCATCAAGTTTTGGTGCAACGTCTACAATCGTCAGGATTGCAGTTTGTGGGTGAGCAGAAGGAAAATCGCGCGATCGCTATTAATCCTAATATTGCGGGTAAAACCTTTGTGGTGACGGGAACATTACCAACCCTCAAACGCGATGAAGCCAAGGATCTGATTAAGTCGGCTGGGGGAAAGGTTACCGATTCGGTCAGTAAAAAAACTAATTATCTCGTCGTCGGTGAAGATGCAGGCTCCAAGCTAGACAAAGCCCAATCTTTGGGGGTGACATGCCTCTCCGAGGCGGAATTGCTAGCATTAATCAATCGTTAATACCAATTCCCAAAATGGCAACGCCACTTTGGGAATCTCAAAACCTTACTGGGTTTGGTATTATACTAATTCACAAAAGTGTTGTCACACTTTCGTGAATTAGTATAAGAAACCATTTAAGAATTGGATAGATCCCCCCCAGCCCCCCTTAAAAAGGGGGGAGAGTTAAATTCTTCCCCCTTTTTAAGGGGGATTGAGGGGGATCTCTTAGAGTTTTTGACCGCGGAAAGTAATTCTTAAATGGTTTCTAATACCAAGTTAAGAAATGGGGGAGCCATTTCTTAACTCAAAAAACCTTACTGGGTTTGTTTTTAATTCACTGAAGTGTTGGCTCACTTCAGTAAATTGGTATAAAAAGCTGCTGTCAACTGGATCAGGACATAAAAAAGAGGGTTGCCGTGCTATATCAATCTCTCTATACAGAGACTCGATCAGCGTGATTTTGCCAGTAGAAGGCGATCGCTAAATTAATCCATTTAAAAACGTAGTACAGGCTAGTGAAGACAAGGAAAAACAAAATCGTACCGAAAAAGAAATTGGGATTTTCCAGATTTTGGAATACATGTTGCATAACATACTGGGGTTGGGTAAATACATCCCAACTATTCAAGCGATTGACCCTTCCCAAATATACGCCGATCGCACAGATGAAATTCATGCCAACTTCCATGAAAGTTATGCGCTCGATCAGTTTCAGCCAACCTAAATATTGAATGAGCCTCATTAACGATATTACGTAGCATTGAAACCCACACAATATGAAGATCGTATATTGGGGAATCAAGACAAAAATTATGCCATTATCCGAAATTTCAGGAGTCCTTACATCATCCACAAAGTGAATAATATCGGTAATTATGTAAGGGGCATTCGGCAGGAAGAGAATAAAAACTATTAGCCCTAGCCACCACGTAATATTTTTAGGTAAGCGCTTAGGCGATCGCTTTATGAATAAAATAAAGCTCAATAGGCAAGGAACAATTGCTAAGAAAAGATTCCAACTCATCCATTGAAAATTATCTAAAAACTGAGAGAAGGCTTCCGACATTATGTTTACTCCAGATATATGTTCAGTACTTATAAGTAGGTGGGCTTAATTAAATATAAAACCCTAAAACCTGCGGCGCACACTGCGCGTACGCCACAGGTTTTAGCTCTGGATTTTAATTATGCTGAGGTACTTATGTTCAGTGCTTATATGTTCAGTACTATGTTGATATCTAGCATTTGTGCTTGTTATCAATATCCTTCACCAAAGATCCTTTACCAAAGATTAAGTTCTAAGATTAAGTTCTATGATAAATAGTTTCCCAATTAATTTCCTAATTAATTTCCCAATTAATGGAATATGGTTAATTGCGATCGCCCTCAATACCATCCTAGGTGCGATCGCTCTCATGTTGCCGCGTAAAGTCTTAACTACCGCAGGTATTTGCCACGCTTGGGGCTTGGGAATTATAATCTGGGGCTGTTTAGGATGGCAGGGTTATACCGTCATTTTAAGCTATCTGATCGTAGGTTCGGGGGTAACGCGCATTGGTAAGGAAATCAAAGAAGCTAAGGGCATCGCCGAAAAACGTGATGGAGCAAGAGGACCTGAAAATCTCTGGGGATCGGCAGCGACGGGAGCAGTATGCGCGATCGCCCAAGCCATTGCCCCCAATCCAATCTGGCTATTAGCCTATGTAGCCAGCCTCAGTACCAAACTCGCCGACACAACCGCTAGCGAAATTGGCAAAGCCTATGGCAAAAGCACCTTTTTAATTACTACCCTCAAACCAGTTGCCGCAGGTACAGAGGGAGCGGTGAGCTTAGAAGGAACGATCGCGGGAGTGATGGGATCTTTGTTAATTGCGATGATTGGCTGGGCGGTAGGTTTACTTACTAGCCCTTGGAGTCTGCTTTGGTGCATGATCGCCGCCTTTATAGCCACCAATATCGAGAGTTTAATCGGAGCAACTCTCCAAAACAAATACGATTGGCTTACTAATGAATTAGTCAATGGAATTAATACAACTATTGGTGCAGCGATCGCTATTTTAATCGCGCAATCATTACATGCATTTAACCTTTTATTAATCTAAACTTAACCATATAAATTACATTTTTTCAACTTATTAAAAACCCTAAACCATTGTTAGGTAATAGTTATGGGGATTAATTTTTGTGATTTAAGTCGATGCCTAAAATGTCAATTGGCAATACAATAAAAGTCATATTTCTATTCACGTATGTATACAGCGGAGTTTGATTTTGACTACGATCGATTTGTTTAAAAATGCCACAGACTACATCACTTTTCCAGCAGGCGATGTGGTCTTCCATAAAGGTGGAGTTGCCGATCGCATGTATGTGATCGTAGAAGGTGAAGTAGAAATTTCCATAGATGGCAAAATCTTGGATACTACTGGAGCGGGAGGAATCGTGGGAGAAATGGCTCTAATTGATGCCAGCCCAAGAAGTGCTACAGCGATCGCTAAAACCGAATGCAAGCTAGTACCTGTCGATCAAAAACGTTTTTCTTTTTTGGTACAACAAACTCCTAACTTTGCGATTAACGTGATGAAAATCATGGTGGAAAGAATTAGAAGACTTGATGCCCTAGTTTTATCGATCAAATAACCAATCAGTACTACCAATTCACGAAAGTGTGGTCACACTTTCGTGAATTAAAAACCAAACCCAGTAAGGGCTTTCCCAGCTCAAAATGACTATGCCATTTTGAGCTGTGGTATATAGCTGTCGCCAACTGTATCAGGACATAAACCCCAAAGAGAGTTGCCGCGCTCCGCGCGGCAACTCTCTTTGGGGTTTTGATTTTGTCCTAACAAAACTGGCGGCAGCTATAAGTCATTTTGGATTGGTAAGTAGCTAGGCATAAGTAAACTTAAAAACCAGAGAGCATACCGCCCGCTGCGCGGGCGGTATGCTCTCTGGTTTTGGTTTTTAATTATGCCTAGCTACCTATATTAAAGAATCCATTTTGTCAATTTTTTTAATAAAAACCTAACATTTCAGAAATGAAGCATCGCAAAACTGTAAGATTGTTGCGAATAGCTTCACTTAATCATTAAAGGAATAGCTCAAAGTGACTAAAGGAACAGAAATCATTGCGATCGCTGCACGGGAAATTCTCGATTCGCGCGGCAAACCAACCGTTGAAGCGGAAGTCAAATTGGCAAACGGCGCAATCGGTCTCGCTCAGGTTCCCAGTGGTGCATCTACAGGAAGTTTTGAAGCCCACGAACTACGAGACGGCGATAAGCAACGCTATGGTGGCAAGGGAGTTTTAATCGCAGCCCGTAATATTACTGAAAAAATTCTACCCGAATTAAAGGGTATAGATGCGCTCAATCAAGAACTCGTCGATCGCATCATGATCAAACGTGATGGTACACCCAACAAATCCGATTTGGGAGCCAACGCAATCTTAGCGGTTTCTCTGGCAACAGCTAAAGCTGCTTCGGCGGCAATCGGTCAGCCCCTATATCGTTATCTAGGAACCCCGCTATCCAATGTATTGCCCGTTCCTCTGATGAATGTCCTCAATGGTGGGGCTCACGCCGACAATAACGTCGATATTCAGGAGTTTATGATCGTGCCCGTGGGTGCACCCACTTTTAAGGAAGCATTGCGCTATGGTGCGGAAGTATTTGCCGCCCTTAGCTCGGTACTCCATGACAAGGGCTTGTCTACAGCGGTGGGCGACGAGGGTGGGTTTGCCCCCAACCTTGAGTCCAACCAAGCCGCCTTAGAACTACTCATTGATGCAATTATCAAGGCTGGTTACAAACCAGGAGAACAGGTTGCTCTAGCCCTCGATGTTGCCTCCAATGAACTATTCAAAGACGGCAACTATGCGATCGATGGTAAATCCCTTACCCCTCAAGAGTTTGTTAACTACTACGAAGGCTTGATCTCGAAGTATCCCATCGTCTCCATCGAAGATGGCTTACAGGAAGATGAATGGGCTAGCTGGAAAGCGATGACCGATCAACTTACCCAAACCCAGTTAGTTGGTGATGATTTGTTTGTGACCAATAAGACTCGTCTAGAGCGCGGTATTCGCGAGGGTTGTGCCAGTGCAATTTTGATTAAGCTCAATCAAATTGGTAGTTTGACTGAAACGCTAGAAGCGATCGCTACTGCTGATAAGAGTGGTTACCGCTCAGTCATTAGCCATCGTTCGGGCGAAACCGAAGACACCACCATTGCCGATCTTGCCGTCGCCACTCGCGCAGGTCAGATCAAAACAGGCTCTCTCTGTAGAAGTGAGCGCGTTGCTAAGTACAACCGTTTACTGCGAATTGAAGCCGAACTTGGCAGTCAAGCTGTTTATGCTGGTGCGGTTGGGCTAGGACCTTCTCGCTAGATTTAGCTCCAGCTTGCGAGACAAAGAAAAGAAGGTTGGCGCAAAGCGCCAACCTTCTTTTCTTTGTCTCGTGCTGCGAAAGATCATTTTTTACAAACTGGCAAAAAATTTGCCAAAGCTCTTGTGTAAATGCACAAACTAGTATTATTATTAGTAACGGTTCAATGGCGAGTGTAGCCAAGTGGTTAAGGCAGTGGTTTGTGGTACCACCATTCGTGGGTTCAATTCCCATCATTCGCCCTTTAAGATTCAAACCACAAAAATATAAGGAAGGTCACAAGATGACCTTCCTTATATTTTTTGGTGTTTTGACTTTAGCTTGCGGTATTAATACCAAAGCTCAAAATGGCTACGCCATTTTGAGCTTTGGTATTAGTAAAAAATCATAATCATAAAGAGAGATGTGGCGATTTGCGCCATATCTCTCTTTGCGGTTTTATGTCCTGATACACTTGGCGATAGATAGGTGGTAGATATAAGTGGTACTTTGTATCTCTAGTAAATAATAGGCAATTTCTAAAGAGGACGGCTGTAATTTCATGCGTAAAACAGTTGTGAGGTTTTGGGCGATCGCCTTAACTGCACTTTTGGTGGTGATGTCACTCAATGGTCTGTTTGCCCAAGGCTTGAGAGCCGAAGGCGGTGCGATCTCGATTGCGGTAGCTGCACCCCTAAGTGGAGATGGGGCTAGTGGGGGACAGGAAATAGTTGACAGTATCAAGCTGTATATTGATGCCACTAATCGTGATGGCGGGATCAATGGTCGTCAACTTAAGTTAAATATTTTTGATGACAAGGGGAATGCTGATGGTGCAACTCAAGTTGCTAACGATATTGCTAAAAGCGATGCATTGGTGGTCTTAGGGCATCGCTCTTCTGATGCCTCGATCGCCGCTGGCAGTATTTACCAAGAACGCAAATTACCAGCGATTACTGGGACTGCAAATAATCCTAAAGTTACAAGCGATCGCCCCTATTATTTTCGGATTATTTATACTAATCCCGACCTTGCCAAAACCTTGTCAATTTATGCTCAGCAAGTACTTCAGTTTAAAACTGCGAGCGTAATCTATGACAAGGCTAGTAAAAACGAGCAGACTCAATCGGAAGTCATCAAATCTGCTTTTGAAGCCAATGGTAATGGCAAAATTCAGAAAATATGGGCGATCGATTCCGATCCCAATAACCGCAAAGCCTCAGTCCAGCAAATCGTCAATGAAATCGCCGCCGAGCCTGAAGCGGGAATTTTATTTCTAACCACATCCAAGGAAGATGTTGCGGAAGATTTTCTAGTTGCCCTCAAACAAAAGGGTTTAAAAAATTCTCTTCTCGGTGAACAAGCTCTAGGTCGAGAATCCTTTGCCAAACGGTTTGACAAATATGATGAGGAAAAGAAAAATCCAGGATTCTTTACCGAAGGTATGTATGTCCCCTTGCCAATTCTGTTTGATAGTGCGGGAGCTGATGCCCAAGATTTCCTAGCTGCTTACCAAAAAACCTATAACAAAACTCCTTCCTATTTAGGAGCAAAATTCTATGAGGCGGCGATCGCCGCGGTAGATGCGATTCGTAAAGCTAATCCTGCTTTAACAACGGCGAGCCTAAACAGCGATCGCGATCTGGTGCGCGATGCCTTGGCAAAACTCAACAACCGCAAAGTTGGCATAAGGGGCTTAACAGGACTGTTGTACTTCAATAGCGATCGCAATAGCGATCAGCCCGTGCGCCTTGCCCAATTCCAAAATCAAAAGTTGATTTCTGCCAACCAACAATTTACGCCGATCGCGAATCCCGAAAGGCTTAATTTACCGAAAGAAATCCAAGCGGGTAGCATTGTGCAATCGGGCGATCAGTATTTTTGGCGGCAGCGTGTAGTTTATGCAGGCATGGATATCAATAAACTGAATCGAATTGATAAAACGACGTTTACCGCCGATTTTTATGTCTGGTTCCGCTATAGCGGCAATGATGAACCGACGGAGATTCAGTTTCCCGATGCCGTGAGCAATAGTGTTAATCCCACTGCGCCCGTATTTGACGGTAAGGCTCCCATCAAGGCTCAGGTCGTCAATGGCTTAAACTATCGGCTCTATCGAGTACGCGGAGAGTTTCGCAATGCCTTTGATTTTCGCGATTATCCCTTTGATTCGCAGAAGTTAAACTTGCGTTTTGATAATCCCAATCTCTCGACCGAACGCTTGATTTATGCGATCGATACCGTGGGTTTGAAACTGCCAAGACCTAAAGATGTCGAGCGCAAACCCTTTCAAGGACTACAACTTTGGAATTTTAAAGATATTACCTATTTCCAAGACTCATCCCGTAGTACCTCCACCCAAGGCGATCCCGATTTATTTCAGTCCAACGTTCAGGTTGAGTATCCTGGATTGAGCATTCGGATGACCTTTCAACGCAAGACCCTTGTTTTTCTCTCGAAGAATGTCTTGCCGTTGATTTTGCTATCTCTCTTAACCTACTGTTGCTTGTTTTTCCCCTACACGATGTTTGTGCCCCGTACAATGGCTCCTGCATCGGCGTTGCTATCGGGAATTGTGTTGCTGTTATCCTTTAACAACCAACTACCCGAAGTCGGCTATACCGTAGCGATGGAGTATGTATTTTATGTCTACTTCTGTCTCTGTCTACTACCAATTTTGGTTACGGTCGTCGGTACGAAATTGGACAAAGAGGGACATAAGAAGGCTTTTAACTACTTAAATTTGGCTTCTTGGATCATCTACCCCTTAATTTTGATCGTCACGATCGCCTCTTTTGCAATTACCTATAGCGATCGCTTGGTTTAAAAATCACCAGCAAGTTAGCAGTACCTAATGCTGCCACCTTGCTGCTATTTTAGACCTGTAAAAAATTAACAACTAAAAATTTCATCAGCCTCCTGCTGGATGGCTGTCAAGAGTTTATGAATATCAAGTGGAAATCCCAACTATTGTTGTTTATGGTAGCCATAACCACATCAGTTGTATCGGCATATTCGGGCTTTGGGGCGAGCAATGCCATGATCGAAAGTGCCAAAAAACGCGAATTGAATACCACAGCTACCCTAATCCAAAGCAACATCAACGAGCAAATTAACAAAGCCTCCGCCCGCGCCTCATTGGTATCATCTTTGCCCTCTATCAAACAGGCTTTCCGCGCCAAAGACCGCGATGCGATCGCCACACGTTTGTTACCAGCGATGATTGTCCAACGCGATCAGTTTGGGGTAAGGGAAGGACAGTTTATCCTGCCGCCCGCATCCTCTTTTCTCCGTATCTATGCCCTCAAAGACGGACATGGCGAAGACTTGAGTGGATTCCGTCAGATGGTTCTCGTTGCCAATCGGACTGGCGAACCCCAACGAGGCATGGAGATCGGTCGTCGCGGACTGAGCATTCGCGCAGTCTATCCCGTCAAAGATGATGACGGACTAATCGGTAGCTTTGAAATCGGCTTGAGTTTCTCATCGGTACTGACGCAAACCAAGACGAATACTGGCTTTGACGTAGGTGTATTCATCGATGATAAATTGATGACCGAGGTCGCCCAATTGATCCCGCGTCCCGATAACGAACGGATTGTGGGTGGTTACCAAGCCGTTGAAGTCACTGACTGGACAGCGCTCAAACCCTTGTTATCTCCTGCAATATTCGCCAAGGTTCGCGATGTTTCCACCGAACTCATCACCTTAAATGGCAATGATTATGGACTGGTGTTAGTACCAGTGCTGGACTACAAAGGCGAACGCATTGGCGCGGTGGTTGCCGTTCGAGACTTTAGTGAATTTCAGATCCAGCAGCGATGGGCGCTCACGGGCAATATCGCCATGGCGGCATTGCAGATAGTGTTACTTACAGGGGCATTGCTAATTGTGGTCAATGCCATGTTGCTCAAACCCTTTGAGGCGATCGCTAATGCAAGTAAGGATCTCGCCGAGGGTAAGCCATCTTCTGACCTAGAGGATTTGGCAGTCCGTAAGGATGAAATTGGCGACATGGCGCGATCGCTCCAGACCCTTCAAGCTAGCGATAACGATCGGAATGGGTACAAGGAGTCGCAAAATGCGTAAACCTCGAAAATTTTCGCTATTTCCTATACTGATCGTTTTTTTACTATGCTTTTCCTTTGGCTTGGCTACTTACTTTGATTCGGTGACAAACCCATCGGCGATCGCCGTTTTTGCTCAATCTAATCCCGAAACAGCAAATAATGATGCTGCAAAAACGTCAGTAAACAATGCATCTGTAACTAATCAAACCAGTAATAATCAAACTAGTAATAATCAAACTAGTAATAATGATGTAGCCAAGTCCCCAGTAGTCAAAGACAGCGCCAAAAAGCCTGCCACCTCGACGGCAAACCCTCTAGGGATGAATAATCTTGTGCCTTTCCCTTCCAACGTTGCCTTGCCAATGCGAGTGGGAGTGTCTTTGTTCGTAAATAGCATCAACAAAATTAACGAAGCCACCAATACCTTTGAGAGTCAATTCGATCTTAGATATGTGTGGAACGATCCGCGTCTAGCCTTCGATACTGGCGAGATGGGAACAAATCGGTTGGAGTTTGGGCAAGAAGCCGCTGTCGCAAAGTTAGCGACGATCTGGAATCCTCAGATTAAAATCACCAACATCGTCGAAAAAGATGCCCAGATTTCCCCAGGGCTATTCATCCATTATGATGGCGAAGTGGAACTGATCCAGCGAGTCAAGGCGACCTTCGAGAGCAAATTAAATTTAGATGCTTTCCCCTTTGACACCCAGTCACTGTTAGTAGCTATGCTATCGTCTAAGTACAACAGCAATCAGATTTCGCTATCTCAGGATCAAGAAGATATCAACGAATCAGGGCTTGATCCCGAACTCAAGATTAATGGGTGGAATCCGCAGGGCATCAGTTTTAACATTTCCCAAACCCGTGCTTGGAATGGAGCATTTTTGCGCCAGATTGAGGCGCGTGTAACAATTAAGCGCATCCCTAACGCAATTCTAGGCTCCATTTTCACACCCTTCCTCTTGACCTTGATCGTGCCCACGATCTTCACTTTCTGTGCAAATGTGGATTTATCACCCCGTCTGGTTGCTTGGAGTGGCTCGATTTTGGCGCTAGTAGCGCTTACCTTTACCTTTTCCGTGCGATATCCTTGGCTTGGCAGCAATAGCCTCGTGTCTCAGGTATTCACTACAGGTCATGCTTATCAACTTGTGTCGGTGCTTTTGTCGATCACGCTATTTAATCCTGATGTAGCCAAGAGGATGGACAGATTCATCGTTGCCGAACTCGTCAGATATCTACGGTGGTTCGTTCCTGTTGGTTTCCTAGGAGTTTTGATCACCAAGTCTTTGCTGACAGCTTTTGACTGGTAATACCAAATCCCAAAAAAGATGAGTGGCGGTACTTCGCGCCGCCACTCATCTTTTTTGGGTATACCAATTCACGAAAATATAAAACCCTAAAACCTGCGGCGCACGCTGCGCGTGCGCCGCAGGTTTTAGCTCTCGATTTTAATTGTGGTGAGGTACTTAATCATTTTAATAATTAACTAACGAAACAATTGGAACCTCTGGCAAAGCCTTTCTGCCATTAAGAAAATCCAACTCAATTAAAAATCCATAACCTACTAATTTCGCTCCAGTTTGCTCGACCAATTTGGCAGTAGCCGCCGCTGTTCCCCCTGTGGCGATCACATCATCAATGATGATTACTCGTTTTCCTGCCCCGATCGCATCTTGATGAATCTCTAGCGTATCGGTTCCATATTCCAACGCATATTCAACGCGAAATACGGCTGATGGTAATTTTTTAGGCTTGCGAACTGGGATAAAGCTTGCCCCTAATTGCATCGCTAGTGGTGCGCCGAGGATAAATCCCCTCGACTCAATCCCAATCACCGCATCGATGTCAATATTTAATTCGGCAAATTTAGTTTGAAATCCTTGAACAATTGCTGTTAAACCTTGAGGATGGGCTAGTAAAGGCGTGATATCTCTAAAAATGATACCTTCTTGCGGAAAATCGGGAATATCGCGAATAATGCTTTTAAAATCCATACAATACTCGATCACTATCGATCGCTGAAGAACTTCACAATCTTATCTGCATCTGCGATCGCATGGAACACAACAATATAGGGGTTTCACAACCTATAGCTGGGTATAGCCACCCGACTCTATAAGAGCGTACCGCCCGCGTAGCGGGCGGTACGCTCTTATAGGGTTTAAGTTTACTTGCCTAGCTACTTATAGCTGTCGCCAAGTGTATTAGGACATAAACCCCAAGAATTGAGTGGCGGCGCGAAGCGCCGCCACTCAATTCTTGGGGTTTGATTTGTCCTCATTCAAGTGACTGCTATACAAGATGTGTGCAAAGGCAGAAACGCAATTCTAAGCACAGTTATCCAGCCGATATTTATTTAAGATGGGGGAACGCATTAAAAACGTTCGTGTATACTGTATGCAAAATGTGGGTTTATTGCAATGTACGGCTTAAAGGCAATAGTAATTGGTGCGGGTATTGGCGGACTCACGGCAGGAATTGCCCTGCGGCAGGCGGGTTATGAAGTGGAAATCTACGATCGCGTTCGTGATCTCCGTCCCATTGGGGCGGGAATTTCTCTTTGGTCAAATGGAGTCAAGGTCTTAAATAGATTGGGACTAGGGGAAAAAATAGCGGAGATCGGCGGTCAGATGAACCGCATGGAATATCGCCATCTATCGGGAAATTTGCTGAACGAGATCTCCCTTGCCCCCCTCATTGCATCGGTTGGACAACGCCCCTATCCAGTTGCGCGGCGCGATTTACAAAATATGTTACTGGAGTCCTTTGAATACCTAGGGAACAAAGTCACCCTTGGGGCAAAATGTATCGAGGTCATGGAAAGCGATCGCGATGTGACGGCAAAGTTTGAGGATGGCAGTACGGCTACAGGCGATGTCCTAGTAGCTGCTGATGGCGTGCATTCTATTCTCAGAGAATATATTCTCAAGGAAAGGGTTAGTCCCCAATATGGCGGCTATGTGAATTGGAATGGATTGGTTCCCATCAGCGAAGATCTTGCACCTGCGGATATGTGGGCGATTTACGTGGGAGAACATAAGAGGGCTTCCATGATGCCCGTAGCAGGCGATCGCTTCTATTTCTTTTTTGATGTGCCCCTACCTAAGGGCACGACGAGCGATCGCGCAAACTATCAAACTGAGTTGAAAGCATACTTTCAAGGATGGGCAGAACCCATACAGTTACTGATCGATCGCCTCGATCCCGCCACCGTGGCTCGTGTGGAAATTCATGATGTGGGTCCCATATCCAAAATGGTGCAAGGGCGCGTGGCTCTCCTTGGGGATGCCGCCCATGCCACCTGTCCCGATCTCGGTCAGGGTGGATGTCAAGCGATGGAAGATGGGTTAGTATTGACAAATTATCTCGTATCCACGAATTTGAGCGTAGTTGATGCCTTAAACCGATACGAAGCTGAACGCAAAACGCGCACTACCGAAATCGTGAACAAAGCCCGCAATCGAGCGGAAACGATCCATGGTAAAGATCCCGCAGCTACGCAAAAGTGGTACGAACAGCTTGCCCAAGAGAATCCCCTAGATGTCACCACAGCGATCGCCAAAATTATTAGCGGGGGACCTTTACATTGAGTTTGCCACTAATCTATACACTCGACAGGCTCAACCAAATGAGCCAAGAAGAATTCACCGAAACCCTCGGCAGTATTTTTGAACATACCCCAGCAATCGCCACTACCGCATGGCAGGCTCGTCCCTTTACAGATATCGAGAACCTGCATCAAACTATGGCAGCGATCGTGATGAAAATGACCGATAAAGAGCAGTTACAGCTAATATGCGCCCATCCCGATCTGGGGAGTAAGGTAAAAATGGCGGATGCTTCCGTACAAGAACAGTCCACGATTGGATTAGATCGTCTATCAGCGGAAGAATACGATCGCTTTCAACAACTCAATCAATCCTACAAAGAAAAATTTAATTTTCCCTATATTATTGCCGTCCGCAACCATACTAAAGACACGATTCTAATGAATTTTATGGAAAGGCTCCAAAATAATTTAGACACCGAGAAAAAACAAGCGATCGCCGAAATTATCGAGATTGCCAGATGGCGGTTGATTTTAGCGATTAGCGATTAGCAATTAGCGATTAGCGATTAGCCTTTAGCGATTCCCAATCACCAATTCCCCATCACCAATTCCCCATCACCAATTCCCCATCACCCATGAACTATCCAAGAGACATGATCGGCTACGGGAGGTTTGTTCCCGATCCAAAATGGAAAGATAATGCCCTCATTGCCGTCCAGTTTGTCATTAATTACGAAGAGGGAGGAGAAACCTGTATCCTTCATGGCGATAGTAGTTCGGAGACTTTTCTCTCTGAAATTGTCGGTGCGGTTCCGCTGCAAGGACTACGACATATGAATATGGAATCCTGCTATGAATATGGAAGTCGAGCGGGTTTTTGGCGCTTATATCGCATGTTTTGCGATCGCAATATTCCCGTCACGATCTATGGCATCGCAATGGCTCTTACCCGCAATCCTGAAGCCGTAGCAGCAATGCTTGAAGCCGATTGGGAAATCGCCAGCCATGGTTATCGATGGATTGATTACAAATATTTTTCAGCAGAGCAAGAACGCGAACATCTACAAAAGGCGATCGCCATCCATACGCAAGTTACGGGTGAGCGTCCTCGTGGTTGGTATACGGGGCGAACTAGTCCGCATACAAGAAAGTTGGTCGTGGAAGAAGGTGGGTTCCTCTATGATTCTGATAGCTATGCCGATGACCTTCCCTATTGGAATTATGAATATGGCAAGCCACATCTGGTCATTCCCTATACCCTTGACAATAATGATATGCGCTTCGCTACGCCCCAAGGATTTAATTCAGGAGACCAGTTTTTTACTTATTTGCGCGAGGCCTTTGATGTTCTTTATGCGGAAGGAGAAACATCACCTAAAATGATGAGCATCGGTTTGCATTGCCGATTAGTCGGACGACCTGGCCGAGCGGCGGCTTTGGCAAAATTTCTCGACTACGTGCAGAAACACGAACGAGTCTGGCTCTGCCGCCGTATCGATATTGCCAATCATTGGTATAAATACCACAAGCCAGAGTAAAAAAGACGAATATTTTCCTCCCTTAATACCAATTCACTGAAGTGAGTCAACACTTCAGTGAATTTATCAGTAAATTTATCAGTGAATTTATTAGTGAATTTTAAAACAAACCCAGTAATACCAATTCACGAAAGTGTGACAACACTTTTGTGAATTAAAAACCAAAACCAGTAAGGTTTTGAGATTCCCAAAATGGCGTTGCCATTTTGGGAATTGGTATAAGGTTTTGAGATTCCCAAAATGGCGTTGCCATTTTGGGAATTGGTATAAAACCAAGAAATAGCGGAGCTTTTTCCCGCTATTTCTTGGTTTTAAGAAAGAATTTTAGTAATAACTTGGAGGAGGTTTGTTATACCAATTCACGAAAGTGTGACAACATTTTTATGAATTAAAATTTATGAATTAAAAAGTAAATCCAGTAAGGGTTTTCAAAGCTGAAAAATGGCTACGCCATTTTCAGCTTTGGAATTAAAGTCTGAGCGAGAAATAATTAAGCCTCCAAAGCTCCAGACTTCATTGGATATCTAGATTGGATATCTAGGTTTCATAAATCAATAATATTTTTCTGGCATTATATTCTGCATTATATGTTAATAACAATGAAGGAATTAACTTGGCTAGCAAGTTTAACTTATAAACTAGAGCTGTTATTAAAAAATCTTAATTTACTAAAAAAATTTCTTTCTTAAAAAGCGCAGCTTAATTAAGTATAAAAACTCAAAGCCTTTAGATAGGTGTCAAGATAACACTCATAATTTAAATCTAGTTTCTAATTTTACATATTTATTTAGTAAAGACGAACTAAAAAAATAATTTTAAAAGCTGCTTCTTACTAATTACTTTGGCGAATTTTTATTATTCTCAAACAAATTTTGGAATTACATGAAGATACCAGAAATTCCACAAAATGAAAGCGAACGTTTAGTGGCGCTAGATCGTTACAAAATCCTCGACACCTTAACCGAGCAGGTCTATGATGACCTGACCCAACTTGCAGCAGACATTTGCGGAACGTCGATCGCCTTAATCTCCTTAGTCGATGAAGATCGTCAGTGGTTTAAATCTCATATTGGGCTCGATGTTAAGCAGACTCCTCGCGATATTTCCTTTTGCGGTCATGCGGTTTCCGAAAATGCCCTTTTGATAGTTCCAGATGCTTCCAAGGATCCGCGTTTTTCGGATAATCCCCTCGTAGCGCAAGAGCCCTATATTCGATTTTATGCTGGAGCCCCATTAACAACACCAGATAATTATACTTTGGGAACTTTATGCGTGATCGATCGCCAGCCGCACGAACTAACCCATACCCAAATCAAGCAATTAGAATCTCTCAGTCGATTGGTCATCAACCAATTTGAGTTAAGGCTAAAGGAAGAAACCTCTCGACTTTTGGCTTCCGTGGTGGAGTCAAGTAATGATGCAATTATTACGAAGACCTCAGAGGGAATTATTACTAGCTGGAATCAGTCCGCCGTGAATATATTTGGCTATTCGCAATCGGAAGCGATCGGCAAGCCCATTTCTATGCTTTTCCCGCCCGATCGTTTAGAAGAAGAGAATCGCATACTCGCCCGACTGAAAAAAGGAGAAAGGGTCGAACATTTTGAAACAGTCCGTATCTGTAAAGATGGTTCCCATAGTGACATTTCCGCGACAATTTCACCTTTATTCGACAGCAATGGAGAGATTATCGGCTTTTCCAAAATAGTCCGCGATATCACCGAACTTAAGCAAGCGCAACTAGAACTCGCGAAATCCAATGCCGAACTTGTCAAAGCTAACCAATTGAAGGATGAGTTTCTAGGGTTGATGAGTCACGAACTCCGTACTCCGCTCAATGCCATTCTGGGTATGACCGAGCTATTGCAGGATGAAATATTTGGGAGTCTCAATCCACAACAGATCATCGCTCTTACAACAATCGATCTCAGTAGCTCTCATTTGTTAAAGCTGATCGATGATATTCTCGATTTAACAAACATCGCAGCGGGAAGACTCAAACTGAATTTCGAGGTAACCGACATCAATCATCTCTGCCAAAACAGTTTAGATCTGATTGAGCGATCGGCTGCAAAAAAACATCTCAACTTAGAACTAAACATACAGCCAAACCTATCAGCGATCGTAATAGACAGCACCCGAATTCAACAGGTTTTACTCAATCTCCTCGACAATGCTATTAAATTCACGCCTGAAGGTGGTTCTATTCGTCTTGAGGTCAGTACCTATGTCAATCATCTCAATCTCAGTAATTGGCTGAGATTTACAATTATCGATACAGGGATTGGCTTTGAATTAGAGAAATTTTCCCAGCTATTTCAGCCCTTTATGCAAATAGATAGTACGCTCAGTCGGAGATATGAAGGGCTGGGATTGGGACTAGCAATTGTCAAACAAATCGTAGAACTGCATGATGGCAAGTTAGAGGCAAATAGCATTTTGGGAAAGGGTAGTTGTTTTACCTTCGAGCTTCCCTTTGAGAATAATTTTGGATCTTCTCGTGCAACCAAACAGACTATGGACATGGATATGAATATACAATCAGATATTCCCACCAGACCTCAAGTTCATCCACTAATCCTGTTGGCTGAAGATAATGAGTCCAATATTTTGACAACGGTTTCCTACCTTGAGGCAAAAGAATATCGGGTTTGCGTTGCTAAGAACGGTCGGGAAGCGATCGCCTTTGCTAAGGAATTTTGTCCCGATATGATTTTGATGGATATCCAAATGCCTGAAATGGATGGACTGAAGGCAATTGAGCTAATTCGTCTCGATCCAAGCTTGCAGAATATTCCCATTATTGCGATGACGGCTCTAGCTATGGCAAGCGATCGCCAAAAATGTCTGGAAGCAGGAGCAAATGATTATGTTGCGAAGCCTGTCAAATTTCGTCAGTTAGTGGCAACAATTCAAAAAATGTTATTAAATATAAAACCCTAAACCCTGTGACGCACGCGCAGCGTGCGCCACAGGTTGAGAAAACCCTAAACCCTGTGACGCACACGCAGCGTGCGCCACAGGTTGAGGTACTAAGCCGTAACTAAAGTTCTTTTATAGGCTGCCCAACCGCCAAGGTGAGAAATATCAATCCAATTGAACTTTTCAATTAATTCTTGAGGATAGAAAAAGGCGGTAAGAACCTCGCCATCCTCAAGATAAACGTCCGTAGGATACATATGGGGGGGTTCGTTCTGGGCAAGATATTCAAATTCATCGTCACGCATCTCATAAACTTCCCCAGGAATAGAAATTCCACCTGTCTCAACTTCATAAATTGCAGGATGCCATGCATCTCCTGCGGCATGAAGGCGATAACGTGACTGAGTATTTGCCGCACGTATAAATTTCGCGTTCTGCAAATTGCCATGATCTGGTTGTCCGCGCAGTGCCGAACCACAGATAAATACATGTCTTGTCCCGTTGGATACTGTCATAAAGATAGGCTGAAAATTATGGGTTTAGGAGGATAAATGAGTTTGGTTGATGCTTATCCTCAGCCTTAGTTTATTGTATACAGTATGCAAATGTGAAGTAGGATTTTTCATATTAAGTAAGTAGGCTTAATAAAATATAAAGCCCTAAAACCTGCGGCGCACGCTGCGCGTGCGCCGCAGGTTTTATACCAAGCTAAGAAATGGCGTAGCCATTTCTTAGCTTGGTATAACTTTAGCTGAGCGAAGTCGAAGCCACAGGTACTCTAATTAATCGCAAGTCCCTTAGTAATGTTTTGCAAAATCGTAACCGTAAACCTACTGCTTTTTCCAATGGCAAAGCATTCATTAATTGTTTATAATTCATGCGCCTATCATTCTTTAATTATTTATTAATATTAGGTATTAGTTAAATCATGTCTGGGAAAGTCTCAACTCACGTTCTTGATACAGTTCATGGATGCCCCGCTAATAATATGCAGATTGAACTGTGGGCGATCGCTAGCGACGAACAAAAAACGCTATTAAAAACCCTATACACCAATCAAGATGGTCGAACCGACGAGCTATTACTAAATGCATCAGAGATGCAGGTCGGGATTTACGAGGTTTGGTTTAATGTGAGTGACTATTTTGCCAGTTTCCAAACAAATCAAACCCAGCCAGCCTTTTTAAGTCGCGTACCGATCCGTTTTGGCATTGCCCACATTAGCGATCGCTATCATGTACCTTTACTAGTATCACCTTGGGCATACAGTACCTATCGTGGGAGTTGATAAGCTAAGGATTAGAGTTGCGGCGCTTCGCGCCGCAACTCTAATCCTTCACTAGGGAGTAAGCATGGCGGCTAGTTTGCGGCGCATCAACAAACCTGGGCGATCGGTCATCATATGCTGCTCAAATTTCGCATCGAGAGGCACATCATAATCCGTCGTTTCGAGGATCGCTTTGTCCTCTAGGGTCACTTGCCGATCAAAGGCGATCGCATCGGCAGCTTTAGTTTGCTCTTCAGTATCGTTACGTAGGCAAAATTGGACAATCTGAGAGGACTTGTCATCAATTGGAGTAGCGGTATTGACGATGATATGGACTAGTCCATTGGGATAGTTAATCCGCAACTTGCAGGTAAAAGGCATAAACCAATCCATCTGTAATTGCCGATGGGTGATGTCGCTATCCATCTTTAAATTCTTTTGTTGCGATTTAGGATTAACCACACCCAGAATCGCCGTAGCTCTGAGTCCATAGTCGGTTTCGGTAATCTCTAACTCTTCGGGAATGGGATGATCGGCACTGCCAAAGGTCGTAGTATGCACAAAAGTTGGATGGGCTAAATCCATTTCATTTTCCATAACCCTCAGTCCTGCACAGTTCCATACTTCATAGAACTCTGGTATTAAGCGGAATTGGGGATCGCTAGCTTCGGGAATTTCGGCAATCTGGTTTATGGGATCTCCCATACATACCCATACATAGCCATACCGTTCTTCGCAGGCAAAGGTATGAATGCGGTAATTTTTAGGGATAGGGGTATCAGTTGGTAGTTGCGGTACATGCAAACAACTACCAGAGCGATCGTATTGCCATCCGTGATAGGCGCAGGCGATCGCTCCCTGTTTAACGCTACCGAGAGAGAGATGGGCGGAGCGATGGCAACAGCGATCGAGCGCCGCCGCAGGCTTTCCCTCTGCGTCAATCCACAGAACAATTTTTTGTCCGAGCAGTTGAAAGCTTTTAGGCTGTTCCTCCGCCAACAAAGACATAGGTATTACAGGATACCAAAACCGTTTGAATAGAGAGTGACTGGTAACTAGCATTTGTATACTGTATACATAACTGCCTCTATTTAAGGTGAGTAGTTGCAGATATTCTGTGTTTGATAATACATAAAATTGCTAGGGAAATCTTAGTGTTCGCTGGAGTCCGACATAAATAATCGCATGGCCATAAAAGCAAACAAAGCCGCACCGATCGCTTTAAGCAATCTCGTAGGAGCAAGAATAGAAATACTATCGCCGAGCCATACTCCCAGAGAGCTTGCCACCAGCAAAGCGGCTGCGGAGCCGATAAATACATACTTAGGGGCTGCCGAACTGCCGCTCAAACTCAGGGTCGCGAGTTGGCTTTTGTCGCCCAATTCCGATAAAAAAATTGTGCCAAAACTCAAAAATAATAACTGCCAATCCATATTCAATTCCTATAAAAAATACTGTCATCCACGGTGATTCAGGTTTGTAGGCGATCGCCTTGCTTAGGCGATCGCTTCCCAGAGTAGGCTAATCGACAAAATCAGAAAACTTAAGCCAGCTAAGGTGTTTAACAGGCTAGGCGAGAAGGTTTTAGCTAACCATTTACCAGCGAGGACTCCTAATAGGCTTGTGGAAACTAAAGCGATCGCCGCACCCGCAAACACAATCCAAGGCTGATGGGACTGAGCCGAGATCACCAAAATGCTGAGCTGCGTTTTATCCCCTATTTCTGCTAAGAAGACGGTAATGAAAGTAGTCGTAACAATTTGCCAATGCTCGGTTTGGGTTGATGCTTGTGCCGATCCATCGACAGACGATGTAGTTGTTACTTGATCTTGAGATGACTCTTGAGTTTGTGATTCAGGCTTTACAGACATCATTTACGGAAAGTGGTTAAATCTTTCATAATCCTTTCATAGTCTGGACGGGATTGCAATAAAAAAAGGAGAGGGCTCTAGAGAACCTCTCCTTTTTTTATTGCAATTTTTATTGCAATCTAAACTACCAGCTCGATTTAACTACGCCTGGCAATAGACCTTGGTGAGCCATCTCACGCAAAACGTTGCGGCATAGACCGAAATCTTTGTAATAGCCACGGGGACGACCAGTCGCCCAGCAACGATTGCGATGACGGGTAGGGTTGGCGTTACGAGGAATTTGTTGAATTTCACGGTGTACGGCAACTTTTTGTTGTTGTGTCAGTTCGGGGCTGGCAAACTTTTCTTTAAGTGCTTCGAGCTTAGCTGCATACTTTTCAACTAACTTAGCGCGCTTTTTTTCGCGCTCGATCATGCTTTTCTTAGCCATTGCGGTTCTATCAGGTGATGTAGAGGTATAAGTCTAAAAATTTAATACAATTCGCGACAGTTACCGATCATAACCTAAATAGCCAGTTTGTAGATCATAAATTTTTATGCCGATTGCTCAAGCTTCCCCAAAAAGGCACTTGCAACTTTGCGACGGGACTATTTTACGATAAAATTTTGACTTAATGAAAAAGGTGTTTTGAGTGAGTGAATCAATCAAAGCGATCCGCGCTACTGTGGTGATCGGAGCGTTAACTGTTGATGCTTTTATGTTGCCTGATGGTAGTTATCGGATGTCTCAGATCCAAGCGTCTGAATCGGTCGGATTATCAGGTAGAAACGTATTCGATTTTTTGCGATCAAATGCCCTTAAAACATTACTAGGAGAAGGTTATACGGATTCGGTTTTTGAACCTGAACAGATTGAGATCGAATCTGAAGGTGATAAACGAGGTCAAAGCCGTTTTAACTCATTGCCTTTAGAAATTGTTGGGGCTTATTGGCTATGGCAATCTTACCGAGGCAATAAAAAAGCCTTATCTCTTTGCATGGCTCTTATCATAGAGAGCCTAGAACGTAGGTTTGATGATGCTTTTGGGGTTGTTATCACTGAGCAAGAGCGTAATAGGCGACTGTCTCAAAGAAATAGCCAATTAGAGCGAGATTTAGTAGTTTTGGGTGAGGGATTTGCTTTGGACGACGAGATCCGTCGTGAGCGTGATTATTTTGAGACATTACTTAAACAAAATGGGATCGAGCCCTATGAGTTGCCACCTAAAAGCGATAAAATCTAGTGCAAAATTAGGATATTTATATGAAGCGTAGATATTTTGCGATCGCGTTAGTGGCGGCGATCTTAGCTAGTTGTGGCGCAAAAATAAACTGATCGGAAAGTGGCAAGACCAGAAAAACCCGAACGTATCTTTAGAATTTCTCTCTGACGGTAAAGTTATCTATACGAAAATCGGAAAACTAGAATCTTGGGAAAGCTCTAGTGATGTAAAAAAATGGGAAATAATTGAAGGCAATCGCCTTTTAATCGAAGGAGGGCAAGCGTTAAAAATAACTTTTGAGGGCAACACCTTGACCTTATCCAGTGAAAAAATACAGCTTAAATATAACAGGATTAATTAAAACCCAAGAAGCGAAGCGCTAACCTTCGCTTCTTGGGTTTTACGTGCAAATATATTTGGCGAAAGCTAAGGAAAAATAAATACTCATTCCCAAAAACTAGCATTTAGGATCGTATCGATATCACGTTCAAATTGCCATGTATCGGGGAATTGGTAGTCAGGGTATTCAATTCTAATCCGCTTTAAAGAAGTTTCAAAACAATCATCAAACATTTTCACGAAGTGACGCTTAAGGCTAGGTGATTGTCTTAGAAGAGTTTTTAGCTCATCTCGTTGCTCGAAGATTGTTAACAGCCAGCCCCGATAACAATCTGGCATACCTACGTAGCAACGTTTCAGGATATGTTCGATTAACCTTTTGAGGCGAGTCTCGACCTCACGTTTGTTACTGCCAGACAAGCCTTCTAACTCCTCTATTAAATTTTCTATATCAAGATTGTAGAAATCACCCGCTTTTAATTGCGCGATCGTAGTCTCCAGCCATAGATCGAGATCGCTTTCGTATAGATTTAAAGGCGGCGCAATTGCTTGTGTCATTGATTTTGATTCTTAGATATATCGAGATTTTAGCGTAATAGATTCAAGGTGGGCTTAGAATGGGCTGCGATCGCGAACAGGATTGTGCCAAGAGGATTGGACATTACGATATATGGCAATATAGGAATTAACGACAGAATTAACAATGATCGCCCAAAAACTCTTACTTAAAATCTAGCTCGTGCCAATTGATATCAACCGTTTACAACAGGCCTTGAGTGTAGAGGCAGAAAGAGGCTTCTCAAATTTACAGGGAAAGCAATTTTTGTTTGCGGATTTTTTGAATGTAAACTTGCGGGAGGATTTGCCTGAAAGCTGGGAAATGAGCGATCGCTTGCAGGCGCAAACCTTAGCCAGTCAGTACGCGCAGTATAACGACTTATCCCTATCGCGTCGCCAACATCTTGTTGCTGAGACAAGACGCTTATTATACGAAGTTCGTCGCCGCGAGATTGCGGAAACTAGTGCCTTATCGGGTATAACTAAGCCCCAAAAGAAACCAAAAATCGAAGCAATTACTGCCACAGAGCCAAAATCTACGAAGAAAATAACCCCTGACACCGAAATAAAGGATCTTGAGGGCATCGGTTCGTCTTTAGCCATAAGATTTCAACTGCTCGACCTGCATAATGTCCGCGATGTCCTTAGCTACTATCCCCGCGATCATATTGACTATGCTCGACAAATACCGATTAGCGATCTGAAGAATGGCGATACGGTAACAGTTATTGGTACGGTTAAAAAATTTGGCTGTTTTACCAGTCCCAAAAATCCTAACCTCACAATTGTGGAAATTATTCTCCGCGATCGCACGGGGCAGATTAAACTCAGTCGCTTTTGGACGGGTAAACGGTATAGCAATCGTGGTTGGCAAGAAATTCAAAAGAGGCTTTATCCCCAAGGTTGTACGATCGCTGCATCTGGTGTAGTAAAACAGAGTAAATATGGTTTGACTTTAGAGAACTATGAAGTCGAGGTTCTCGAACATACTCAAGATACAATCCAATCGAAGACCGTAGGTCGGGTCGTTCCCGTATATCCCCTCACCGAAGGCGTTACCCCTGAAGCGATCCGCAGTCTAGTCGTGCAATGTTTGCCCGCAGTTTCGCAAATTATCGATCCGATGCCCGATCGCCTTTTGCGCGATTACCAAATGATCCGTCTGCCCGATGCGATCGCCCAAGTGCATTACCCCGATAGTAGTGCCACCCTCGAACAAGCTGTCATTCGCCTCACCTTTGACAAATATTTCTATCGTCGCCTTGTATCGCTCTATCGCCGCCAGCAGCAAAAGGCAATTCATTTTGTTCCCAAAAGTCAAGCGATCGACCAGCTCGAAAAAATTATCCCCTTTGAGCTAACCAATGCGCAAAAACGGGTTATTGCCGAAATCCGTGCTGACTTACAGGGACAAACTCCCATGAACCGATTGGTGCAGGGGGATGTGGGTTCGGGCAAAACGATTGTGGCAGTATATGCGCTACTAACGGCGATCGAGGCAGGTTACCAAACCGCACTCATGGCTCCTACGGAAGTACTAACCGAGCAGCATTATCGCAAGATCGTGGAATGGTTTATGCAGCTCAATTTACCCGTGGAAATCTTGACTGGCTCCACCAAAACAGCGAAACGTCGAGAAATTTTACGCCAGTTAGAAACAGGAGAACTGCCCCTCGTCATTGGAACCCATGCTTTAATCCAAGATGGAGTGAATTTTGCACGGTTGGGATTAGCCGTCATTGACGAGCAACACCGCTTTGGCAGAGATCAGCGATCGCGGCTGTTGCAAAAAGGTGAAGATCCCCACGTACTGATTATGACCGCAACGCCAATTCCTCGGACGCTCTATCTCACTAACTCAGAAATCGAAGTGAGCATTATTGACGAACTTCCTCCAGGACGCAAACCAATTCAAACCGTCATTCTCAAACCTTCCCAGCGTAAAGATGCCTATGATTTAATTCGTCGCGAAATCGCTCAGGGTCGCCAGATCTACATCGTCTTGCCTCTAGTGGAGGAATCGGAAAAGATGGAAGAGATTAAAGCCGCTATTCAAGAAAGGGAGCATCTGCAAAATGTGGTTTTCCCCAACTTCCAAATTGGATTATTGCATGGTCAAATGTCCTCCGCCGAAAAAGATGAAGCTATTAATATCTTCCGTCGTGGGGAAACCCAGATTCTCGTTGCCACGACGGTGATTGAAGTTGGTGTAGATATTCCTAACGCCTCGGTCATGCTAATCGAACATGCCGATCGCTTTGGTCTAGCCCAGCTTCACCAATTGCGTGGTCGGGTTGGGCGCGGCAGTTCCCAATCCTACTGTCTACTATTGAGCAGTGCCAAAACGCAAACAGCACAGGAGCGATTGCAAGTTCTCGAACAGTCACAGGATGGATTTTTTATTGCTGAGCGAGACTTCCAAATGCGGGGCAAAGGAAAAGATGAAGGAACGGAGCAATCAGGACATTCTAGTTTCTCCATTGAAGATCGCTTGCCCGATGAAGCCGCCCGTCAGGAGATCTTTCAAATTGCCCGCGAAGCCGCCGAAAGAATTATTAAAAAAGATGCAACCTTAGAAAATTTCCCCCTCCTCAAAGCAGAATTTGAGATGCATTATCAACGCTTACAAGGTGGCGCGATTTTTACATAAACATTAGACTTCATCGGAAATAAAGAGGAGATAAGCCGTAAGCCTATTTCCCAATTGAGATGCTCAAGTTAAGCAACCTTCCCATGTCTCATCGTAACCCTGAAATTGTGTAATCCACAAGAAGTTTCCATCACAATGTCCACATAATTCTCTTTTCGATTTCTAAAAGT
>NZ_SELU01000045.1:0-48034 GCF_006861605.1 Pseudanabaena sp. UWO310
AAGTGTAGCTACACTTTGGGGAATTGGTATTATCCAAAAGAGAAGGTTGGCGCTTAGCGCCAACCTTCTCTTCTTCGGTTTTGCTTTTGTCCTAGCGCGATAAGCTTTCGATCAAAAGAACCCTAAGAAACTTTTTGAAAGTTTTGCAAAGCAAAACTTTCAAAAAGTTTCTTGATTTGGATTTGAGCGTAAAGCGTTGTAAAACACTTTGCACTCAAAATTTAACCAAGAAATTTCTTGTGATTCGTTTGTTCGGAAATAGCTGTAATAAATCGCTTAAGTTGCTTAAGTTAAATAGCTGAATTTTGGACAGGAAGTTTTTTATTTAGCTTACCTTTGCTAGACTGAGATTAATTCTTGAGACATACTAAATAAGGAATCGGGTAAGTTTAATATGCCTTACTCAGCAGAAATTAGCCGTCGCCAACCCAGTTGTTTCCTATTCCTCATTGATCAATCTGGATCGATGGCGGATGCATTCTCTAATGATAGTGCTACTAAGGGAACGACCAAAGGAGCGAATGAAAGCTTACATAAGACAAGTGAATCGATCCAAAAGGCGCAGGCTGTTGCCGATGCCGTAAATCGTTTGCTTGACTCCCTCGGACAAAGATGTGTCAAGGGTAATGAGATTTACGATTATTTTGATGTTGGTGTAATTGGATACAATAGTGAAGTTGCATCGGCACTCGATGGTTTGGCTGGGGAAACAGCGATCGCGCCCATTGGCAAGATTTACGAAAATCCTGTCGAATTGGAAAAACGCGCTCAGAAATTACCTGATGGTATGGGTGGGCTAGTAGAAGTCTACAATGATTTTCCCATCTGGTTTAAGCCGATCGCTAGCGGTGGTACGGCGATGTGCAGCGTATTTGCCCTCGCCAGAATTCTACTAACGGAATGGATTGAAAAACATCCCAATAGTTATCCACCCACAATTATCAACATTACCGATGGGGAGTCTACCGATGGCGATCCAACGGAAGAGGCGATCGCGCTCAAAAAATTGAGTACTACCGATGGGTCGGTACTGCTTTACAATATCCATCTTTCGGCTGAGTATACCCAGCCCGTATCTTTCCCTAATACGGCGGAGGTGCTGAGCGATCCCTATGCCAGATTAATGTTCGATCTATCTAGTCCTCTTCCCTATGCTGCTCAAAAGGCGGCGGAAAAAGAAGGCTATAAAATTAATCCCGATGCGAGGGCGTTTATGTTTAATGCCGATCCAGTTAAACTAATTCAGTTTCTCGATATCGGGACGCGCACGGAAAATCTAAGGTAAGGCGAGATCCAGCTAAGTTCATCCTAGTTATTCTTGGGTGGGACTAATACCGTGGCGGTAATTGGGACAACGCCAACCTCATCGCTGTTAAGGGCGATCGCTGCGGCATGGGACAAATCAAGATTGCGATCGCCAACATAGGGACCGCGATCGTTAATTCTGACTACCACAGAGCGACCATTATTCTGGTTAGTAACTTTGAGATAGGTGTCAAAGGGCAAACTGGGATGCGCCGCCGTAAAGTCTTGCTGCTCGAATTGCTCACCCGAAGCAGTCTGTCTACCTTGAAAATAGGGACCATACCAAGAAGCAATCCCATCAATTTGTTCATTAGTGCTTGCCAATTGAAACATTTGTTTTTGCGCTTCAACCAGAGTTAGCGGTTCTGCGCCTGCACTAACGCGCAAATTGTTAATCCATTGAGTCAAGTTGAGGGAAGGATTAACCACCTCAGACTTAGGCAGTTTAAATAAAATATCGTTTTTATATTTACCAATGTATTCACCATTGATGACTACTGGTTCGAGCCTATTAGGATCGAATTCTGGGCTATTCATGATCAGGGCAAGTTTCGCAGTAGCGATCGCCGCTTTCGGCAAATCTTTAATCCAAAATGTAGGCTGTCGATTGACCATGATCATCCATTCATCATCTGACTTTAAGCGGAGTTCGATCGCATATTTGGGCTGATTAAGATTTGTTGAATTGCCATTATTTGAGTGCAATTGTCTATTGGCTATACAGAGCTCGCAGTCAATTTTATGGGTTACAAATTTAGTAAAAAAAATTGGCGAAGACGCACTAGAAATGAGCGAACTCAAAGAGATCGCCACGATTGATGACAGACTGGACATAAGCTTTAGATGTTAAGCAACAAAGATGTTTAGAAAGGTATTTAGTCGAAAATAAGCTTACATAATCCCTATACAACTATGTGGAAAAGTATGTGGAAAAGACCTATTTATTGGTTTTGAAGAATTAAAAGAGTAGGGTTGGCATTAAATCAGTGAATTTTAAATTTACGAGCTTAATATATGAGGATTGAAATCACTTTAAGATAATGACCATTTTTTAAACTACGATATTAGTGGGGATCGCAAATCATCCTTTAGAAAGAGATAAAACTTTTTGTATACAATTTGACAGAAAAATTCAGTTAAAACTTTGCCGAGTATCGCCATCTAGGACAAAATCAAAGCCCAAAAGAGGTTTGCCGTGTTCCGTGCGGCAAACCTCTTTTGGGCTTTGATTCACGAAAGTGTTGTCACACTTTTGGAAATTGGTATAAGGGTTTTCAAAGCTCAAAATGGCTTAGCCATTTTGAGCTTTGGTATTGCTCTGATAGAGTTGGCGGCAGCTATTATGTTGCGTTGCTCCCTTCCTAGTGAATGGTTGGCAGTAGTGCGCCCAGAAGGTATGTGCTGCTAGAGTTTTTAGTTTTGATTTGAGCGCAAAGTGTTGTCGAGGCTAAGTCAGGCAATTTTGCTGATGTTCGCGCAATTTTTTATCGGTAATCTATGGATATGTCTCGGATAATTCCTCTATAGCGTGGATTGCTGATTAAAACTTAGCGATACCCGCTATTTTTATTTTGTACGTCCTCATTACAACTATAGCTTTTATCGCTTGTATGACTAGAGAATCCAACCTAAGGGAGAGGGCAGCACTTTGTGCTGCCCTCTCCTCTTAGCTAACGTTAGCCATAGCTACAGTCACTTGAATTAGGATAAATCAAACCCCAAGAATTGACTGGCGGCGCTTCGCGCCGCCAGTCAATTCTTGGGGTTTATGTCCTAGTACAGGCGACAGCTATAGAGCAAGAAAGATCAAGAATATATCGAGCCATTGGGCATTGTTGCACCCTGAAAGTTAACATTTGTCAGCTTGACCATAATTTTCTCGCCAAAGCCTACCTTCGCACCGCTTAAATTTGCCCCACTTAAGTTGGAGCCACTCAAGTCAGCACCAATTAAATTTGCCCCACGAAGATCGGCATTTTGTAAATTAGCTTGAAATAGATTTGCCCGAAATAAATTTGCCCCCTGAAGATTTGCCCCCTGAAGATTCACCCGATGTAAAAATGCATCCGCTAAATCGGCGTTACTTAAATTGGCATAACTAAGATTGCGACCTTCGAGATACTTTTCCCGAAGATTTGCTCCCCTGAAATCAGCTCCAGTTAGATCGGAGTTAGGAGGACGCTCTGAAGATTGGGCTGACTGGGACGAGGCGCTCTTTGATCTCGACTGATCATAGGACTGATAGCTAGATTGGGGAGATTGATAGGTTTGATAGGACTGAGATTGATGCGGGCGATAACGCTCGGACGCTCGCTCCGCTTGTTGTTTAGCTTGATAAGTATTTTGATGATAAGTACTTTGATAAGCATTCTGATATTTACTTTGGTACTTAGCCTGCTGCTTAGTTTGTTGCTTAGTTTGCTGCTGGTATGAGCGATCGCTTTGGGTAGAACTTTGATTTGAGTTTTGATTTGAGTTTTGATTTGTCTGGCTTGTCTGTTTAGACTGTGTGGAAGCCTTCATCTCGGCAGCTTTGCGTAAACTATCCCTTGCATGGTTGATTTCTTTCAGCTTTTCTTGGGCTTGCAATTGCTGCTGGACATTTTCCCTAGGAATGCGATCGGGATGCCACTGTAAAGCTAGGGCTTTATAAGCCTTATTGATATCTTCTAAAGTCGCGTTAGATGTCAAACCTAGAAGTTTGTAGCATTGCTCAATTTGCATAGGTGTCGATTCCTCAGCGCTCAAGATTTTTTAGTTTACGCTGACAATCGATCCCCAGTGTATCAAAACAACCAAGTCAAAGGTTATCGCGTAAATTTAATTGCAAGCTGAGCGTTAATGTAGATAATCCCAAATCGCTTGAGTGATAGTTGTTTCACCATGCATCTCTAGCTGCTGGGCTGCGGCTGGAGCCTGAAATGAGCCTGACAAAAATGACCAATCGCCCTCATAAAATTCTTGGGGCGAGATAATGAGATGCTGGGCGTAATTTTTGACACCTGAGATCAAATTTTCTGCTTCTAAAAATCCTTCACGGGTGAGACAGACGATTGGAATGCCTACCCTAAGAGCTTCGGCTAATGTGCCATAGCCAGGTTTTGTGACTAAGCGATCGCATATTACCATGAGATCTACTGGGCGGAGGCGATCGCAGTTAGCCTTGGTCAGATTCGGCAAGTCGGGGGCGCTCCGATCAAAGGTAATAAATTGCCAATCTGGAAAGTTGGCTAAATTTTGATAGGGAATTGATTGCAAACTCAAGCCGCCAAAAGTAAGGAGCGCTGTCGGGCGATCGCTGTCTAGATTAAACTTTTCCCGTAAGTATTCAGGGGCATACTTGGGCTTTGCGCCCGTTAAACCAACATCTTGCCGATGGGGGAAGCAATGCATCGGTTCGGCAAAGGGTAAACGAAAAAGGCGATCGCAATGGCTGTAAGATTCCGCCAACCAATCCGCCAAGGCAATAAACTTCCCTCCCCAATCGCGATAAATAAAATCCCAACCAAAATTTCCTGCCATCCAGCAGGGAATCTTTGCCACCTTGGCAATTTCGCCAATCATGGGAGGAATATCCCCAAATATTAGATCGACTTGATTTGCTTGTAAAAACTTCACCTCTGCGGCAATTAAATCCGCCTGTTGATCGCGAATTTGTTGCCATGCGGCGAAGGTTGCCTCACGATCAACCTGCAAACTATCGATCTGGATTACGCCAACATCAAATACACGCGGATGGTAAATAAAATTGCCTTCGAGATATTCCTCCAATAACCAACGCGGTGCTGTCGTGGCAATAATTAATTTTGTATCAGGCGATCGCTGTTGCAATTCGGCAAGGATTGAAGCAGTGCGCGTCACATGACCAAAACCGTGATTGGTGATTGAAATATACAAGGTAGGCATAGGCTTATTCGCGTCTTGGCGATTAATCTAGAAATTTATTCTGGAAATTTATTCTGGAATTTATTTGGGATATTTAGGAAATTTATTTAGGAAATTTATTTGGCGACTCATGGCTAGTCTGCCGCAACAGAGGCAAGGGCGTACTAAGGGCAACTTGCTCCTTGGTAGGCAGCATTTTTTCGTTCGGAAAGCCTAACGAGTCATCGCGATCCTCAATATTATCAGTATCCTGTCCTGCGTCTCGCACACTAACTAGATAAATACTACTTAAGGTCAAAATTACGCCGATCCATTGGGCTAAGGTTAAGTTCTCGCCCAAAAAGAGGCTGCTAAATAGGAGTGCAAACACTGGAGTCGAAAAGGTCAAGGCACTCAGGGCTGTCAAACTACCCGATGAGGCAAAAAAGAAAAACAAACCATAGGCGATCGCACTACCCATAATCGCCATATAGCTCATCCCCAACCAGCCCCAAGCATTCAGATCTTGCCACTGCTGCTGCTCGAACTGGCAGGAAAACAATAATAAAGGCAATCCCCCAATAATCATGTGCCATCCCGTAGCCATCACTGGGTCGGCATAGCGCACCACAGGACGGATTAAAATCGTCCCGATCGCCATCGATAGAGAAGCGCCCAGCATAAACCATTCGCCAAGGGTAAATATTCCTGCGTCTAGAACAGTTTGCAGATCGCCTGCGAGGAGAGCCGCCATCAGTTCCGCAGGCAAGCCGATCAGTCCAATTCCCACAACTCCAACCAACAGCCCCAGAGTAGCCCCAATGCCAATTCTTTCTTTGTATAGCACTGCTGCCAACAAGGCAACGGCAAGGGGTTGCGAGTCAATTAACAAAGAACCCAGCCCCGCATTTGTTCGTACTAAGCCCTGAGCCAAAAATCCCTGAAACATCGACCCATCAATTAAGGCAAACAAACTAATCCATAGCCATGCTTGCCACCCTTTGGGCTGTTGTCTCCCAAAATATGCTGCTCCCACTACCAACAATATTCCTGCGGGAATCAAACGCACCGCCGCCATAAACATCGGACTTGTTTGGGGTAATAAGGCTTTCATCACCACCATCGCTGTCCCCCATAGAAAAAATGGCGCAATTATTAGGGGTGACTGACGAGTTAGTCCAGAATTACTAGCTGGCGTTGATGATTGCATATTTTATGATTTAAATAAGAATTGCGAAGAGAATTGCAAGAATGCATTGCAAATATTGATTGCAAATATTGCGAATATTAATTGCAAGAATGCTAAGAAGTATTAACAATAATATAGCGATCGTTACGCTTGTTCGATGATGCCCCCGAAATAATGGCGTGCAGCGGCTACCTATAGCCTTCCTATAGCAATGAGATGAATGGCGGCGCGAAGCGCCGCCATTCATCTTGGGAATGTAGTTTTATCTGGAAAAATTTCGCTCAGCATCCCAAAAACTTGAACTTTTGTGAAGTGCTTGCCCTGTATGCATTACACTATTCTCAAAAAAGAGCTGATACTCAAAAGCCTTTCTGGAAGCGCATTGTAAGGATTATATCAAGAATTTGAATAATAAGTATTTAAAAAAAACTGCTCAAATCTATATAAATTAACCATTGTGTATATACACAAGTGGCAAGTTGCTATTAGAATGATCAAACAGAAGTCATAGTCAGTGCGGCTTTTGCAAATTGCGATCGCATAAACAATACTCTGACATTTAACTCATACTCATACTCATCCATATATTTAAGGGGAAACCTATGAACAAAGGTGAACTAGTTGATGCTATTGCCAAGAAAGCAGCCGAAAAGGGCTTGTCAGTTAACAAAAAGACTGCTGACGAAGTCCTCTCTGCAACCCTTGAAGTAATCATCGACACTGTAGCTGGTGGCGATAAAGTAACTTTGGTGGGCTTTGGTTCCTTTGAAGCTCGCGATCGCAAAGCCAGAGAAGGACGTAATCCTAAGACTGGTGAAAAGATGGAAATCCCAGCTACTAAGGTTCCTGCCTTCTCTGCTGGTAAGTCTTTCAAAGAACAGGTCAGCCCTCCCTCTGACTAATGCTCTTGCAAAAAGAGGAAGCGCTTAGCGCTTCCTCTTTTTTTGTCTTTTGTCTTTTTGGTTTTAGGGAATTTGATTTGTCTCAAAATATTGGATGAGCGAACATAGTTATATAGCTGTCGCCAAGTTTACTAGGACATAAACCCAAAGAACTAAGGGACTTGCGATTTAATGAAGTACCAAATATAAAACCAGAATCGGTGGCGCGGCGGAGCCGCGCCACCGATTCTGGTAAATCTGGATTGGTATCTTATTTTCTCGCAAGTCCCTAATTGACGGCGCGAAGCGCCGTCAATTAGTTCTTTGGGCTTGATTTGTCCTAATTCAAGTGACTGTAGCTATACCAAAGCTCAAAATGGCTTAGCCATTTTGAGCTTTTGGATTATGTCAACGCGGCAGCGCCACCAACAACTTCCAAAATTTCTTGAGTAATAGCCGCTTGACGAGCCTTGTTGTACTGCAAGGTTAGAGCCTTGATCAAGTCTCCCGCATTCTCACTAGCATTATTCATGGCGGTCATCCTTGCGGCTAGTTCGCTAGCTACGGATTCTTGCAAAGCACGGAGAATCTGATTGCTGAGATAAAGAGGTAATAGGGCATCGAGAATTTGTTCGGGATCTTGTTCAAAAATTAACTCTTTGGGCAATTCCTTAACAGTGATCTCTCGCTTTTCGCGTTCGACTTGGAATTTACCGCCACGGGTAATTAGGCGGAAAATTTCATCATCTTGAGGTTCTAAACCTTGAGGCTCAAGGGGCAATAGGGTTTGGACTACTGGACGCGAGCTAATTAAAGACACAAAGCGGGTGTAAATTAACTCTACGCGGTCAATTGCACCTGCTAAAAAGGCTGAGGTAATTTCATCACCGATCGCATTGGCTTCCGCTGCGTTAGGGATTTGGTTTAAGTTAGCAAATTTGGCTGCGATCGGTTGATCGCGGCGGGAAAAATACTGCACCGCTTTACGACCAACTAAAATAAAGGTGTAATTTAGCCCTTGTTCTTTTAGTTCTCTAGCACGGGCTTCAGCACGGCGGATAATAGTTGAATTATAGCCACCACAAAGACCGCGATCGCCAGAAATTACTAGAAGACCAACAGTTTTAACAGGACGCTTATCCAGTAGGGGCAGACTTACATCCTCAAAAGCGATGCGCTGCTGGAGACGATATAGAACTTGAGCGAGACGGTCGGCAAAGGGACGGGTGGCAAGAACTTGTTGCTGGGCGCGTCTGACCTTTGCGGCGGCGACAAGACGCATTGCTTCAGTAATCTTGCGAGTATTCTTAACAGTGCCGATGCGATCGCGGATAGATTTGAGGTTAGCCATGAAACTAAATTGCTACTTGCTATTGAATACTATGGAAAATTGGGAATATCACAGAAGACACGTAAGTATCCTAAGTATCTTAATAAAAAATTGCGCCTTCAAACCGCAAACTAATATATATCCTTGAAATTGATTATCGTAGGAGTAAATGCACTTAAGCGCATTTACTCCTACAAATCTAGAAGCCAACTTTTAACTCCTCGATATGATCGCCTCCTCCCCTTCTTTTAACCCAATTTTTACGCTAAACAACCAAATATCTGATACTGATGCTAATTCTGACGAAGGATTGGCAGATATGCTGGAAATTGCGGGACGTAAGTTCCGATCACGGCTCATGACTGGTTCGGGCAAGTATTCTAACTTTGAAGTCATGCGTCAGGCGATCGCGGCAAGTGGTTGTGAAATTGTCACCGTAGCCGTGCGGCGCATCCAGACCAATGCCGCAGGACATGAAGGACTTGCCGAGGCAATTGACTGGAGCAAATATTGGCTTTTACCGAATACGGCTGGTTGTCAGACCGCCGATGAAGCGGTGCGCGTGGCTAGACTGGGGCGCGAGATGGCTAAAATCTTGGGGCAAGAAGATAATAATTTTGTCAAGCTCGAAGTAATTCCCGATCTGAAATATTTGCTGCCCGATCCTCTTGGCACTTGCAAGGCCGCCGAGCAATTAGTCAAAGAAGGGTTTGCCGTATTGCCCTATATCAATGCCGATCCCCGTTTGGCGAAAACCCTTGAAGAAATAGGTTGCGTCACCGTGATGCCCCTAGGTTCTCCCATTGGTTCGGGGCAAGGGTTAAACAATGCTGCCAATATTTCCATCATCATTGAAGAAGCTAAGGTTCCTGTGGTGGTCGATGCTGGTATCGGTGTACCGAGTGAAGCAGCCGCAGCCATGGAGTTAGGAGCCTCAGCTTTATTGGTAAATACGGCGATCGCCTGTGCTAGCAATCCTGTCGCGATGGGACGGGCAATGGGGATGGCAACTGAGGCAGGTCGTGCAGCTTATTTGTCTGGTCGCATTCCTGTCAAACCCTATGCTAGTGCTAGCTCCCCCCTCACAGGACTAGTCAAGAGCTAGAAAAATAGCGCAAAGCGCTTTTTTTCTGGCTTGGTGTGTCTCAGACTCACCGAGGAGTCTAAGGTACTGTATTCTAGTATTGGCAAGTCTTACAAAGTAGTTAGCACCACATAGGCTTGATTGTTTTTTGATAAGATTCTCTAGTATTTTTGCTATTTATTTCACTAAATATTTCACTAAATTCTTTAATCATGCTCAAACGCGCCGTCTCTACCTTACTTGTAGTATTTGCTTTGTTTCTGACCAGTTGTGCTAGTACTCCTACAAGTGGTCTAGTACCGTTTGCCGATAGCAAGGATGGCTACCGTTTTTTATATCCCAATGGCTGGACAGAAACTAAAGGTAACTCCGCCATTGATATCCTATTCCACGACATCATTGAACCCTCAGAAAACGTATCTGTTGCCATTAGCAAACTAGAAACCGTCAAAAGCCTTGAAGAAATTGGTAATCCTGAAGCAATTGGTTTGCGCTTAAAAGAGCGCGTAGTTGCCCCTGAAGGTTCTGGTCGTCAAGCCAAACTTATCAGTGCAACTCAGAAAGAATCTGGCGATCGCAACTATTACACGTTTGAATATGCAGTTGAACGGTTGCAGGGGGCTCCCCGTCATGATCTCGTGACTGTATCTACCAATCGTGGTAACCTCTACACTCTCAGCATTTCTAGCTCTGAAAGACGTTGGGATAAAGTCAAAGATTTATTTGCTAGAGTTGCCAAATCTTTCACCATCGACGAATAGCAACAGATAGCTTTGTAAGCTTTGTACAGCAATATGCCGCAAATTCTCATCATTGATGATGATCCAACGATCAGAATGACCCTTCAGAGATTTCTCAAGAGTCAAGGTTATGACGTGGTTATAGCAAAGGATGGCGAGGAAGGATTAATCAAAGCTAGAGAGCTAAATCCGTCTTTAATTATTTGTGATTGGATGATGCCCATCCTTGACGGGTTAGAGGTATGTCGCCAAATTAAGAGCAGCGTCGAACTGTCCCATATCTATCTCATTTTATTGACAGCGAGAGACCAAGAGGGCGACTTGGTGCGTGGGTTGGAAATGGGAGCCGATGACTTTTTGAGTAAACCGCCAAGGATCAATGAGTTACGCGCAAGGGTTAGAGCGGGGCTAAGACTCTATCAAGCAACTGAAGAAATCCAAAGGCAAAAGCGCTTAATCGAGCAAGAGCTGTCCCAAGCCTCACAGTATGTGCGATCGCTTTTACCTGCACCGATCGAAGGCAGTATTTCGATTCAGTCGAGTTTCTTGCCATCTACCCAGCTTGGGGGTGACAGTTTTGATTATTTCTGGCTTGATAAAAATCATTTAGCCCTGTACTTACTCGATGTATCGGGACATGGGGTTGGCTCGGCTCTGCTTTCGGTTTCCGTGTTAAATTTAATGCGGACGCGCAGCCTCAGACGGAGCAGGACATCTCAGGACACAACTAATTTCTACAGCCCCAGTGAGGTATTGCAGGATCTCAATAATACTTTTCAGATGTCTGTACATAATGAGATGTATTTCACGATCTGGTATGGGGTGTATGACAAGCAAGAACGCAAATTAATCTATGCCAGTGGCGGGCATCCTCCAGCCGTATTAATTTCTAATCAGGAAATTCCTAAAATTAAATTATTAAAAACGGCGGGACTACCCATCGGCATGATGCCTGATATTAATTACCAAGAGCAGGTATGCGAGATTGATACGAGTAGTAGGTTGTATTTATTTAGTGATGGTGTCTACGAAATTCCCCAAGAAGACGATAGCATCTGGGGATTTAATGCCCTCATCGATACTTTTATTCGCACTCCTAGCGATCGCTCCTCAAGAATCGAGCATATATTAGCCTGTGTTAAAGAAGCAGCTCATAATCGTCCTTTTGAAGATGATTTATCACTTCTAGAGGTTGAGTTTCATATTTAAAGCAAAAGAGCCGTTTTGCGGCTCTTTTGCTTTATGAGTGTTTGTGCAAAAATTACCAAAACCCGTAAAGTTGCGCCCCCGTAGGGGGCGCAACTTTACGGGTTTTGGTTTGTAAATAATTTGAAACGGGCTTTGAGGAAGGGTTTGCTTAGCAAACCCTTCCTCAAAGCCCAAAAGTAAAAGCCTTGCGTAGCAAGGCTTTTACTTTTGGGCTTTTAAAATTTGCCAGCTTAACCTGAACTGACGTTAACTTAAGGTGGCGTTAAATTCGTCAATGGTTGTATAGATTTTGAAAATCTTAGTCATACTTGTGAGTTCAAAAAGCATCTGCACTTGATCATTAGCACCGCAAATGACCATATCCCCATTACTGTTACGAATTGATTTTAACGCGGAAACCAATGCCCCCAAACCCGAACTATCCATAAAAGTGATTTCATGAAGATCGACTAATAAGTATTGAGGTGGAGTCGGAGCCGAGGCGATATCGTTGACTTGTCGTCGAAAATCAGCCGCCGTTGTGACATCAAGTCTTCCTGAAGGCTGCATAATTTTTACTTGATTGCTCATAGTGTTTTTGATCTTAAAGAGCTACTGATTTTGGTAATTGCAGGGGTATAAGTAAGTGGGCTTAATTAAATATAAAACCCTAAAACCTGCGGCGGGCGCGGCGCACGCACCACAGATTTTATATCTGGATTTTAATTATGCTGAGATACTTAGAGTAATAATTTAACAACACCCTAGGATGTTTCCCCATAAGCATAAGTCTTTATCGATTATTTTGGCTCTTATTTAGGTTTTAATGAAATCTTGGCAAGGTAATAGTATCTTGTGATGACAATAAATCTAAAAATGCAGTAAAAGCCACGCTAGCCAATGTTTTGACTGCATCTTGTCATCCTAGCAACTCTATAAAATCCTGTAAGTAAAATTTTTTATTTTTTTAATCTCTAAAATCTATGACCGATCTACTTGATATTCAGGCGATCCAACAAGCGCTAACCCCCATTGTCGATCCCGATCGCCAAAAAAGTATTATCGATCTGAATATGGTGCGCGATATTGCGATTAAGTCCAATGGGGTAGTTAGTTTCACCCTATTGTTGAACGATCCCAACAGCCCCAAACGCGATCCTTTGATTCAAGAATGTAAGACAGCGATTAAGGCGATCGGTTCGGTTCCCGATGTCTGGGTAAAAGTAATCGCGACTAGTCCTGCGATCGCCACCCCAGCCGCGCCAACCAATGCTTTACAAGGCATTGAAGGGGTCAAGTATGTTCTGGCAATTTCCAGTGGGAAAGGGGGTGTCGGTAAAACATCAGTAGCGGTTAATGTGGCGGTCGCTCTAGCTGACATGGGTGCTAAGGTGGGCATTCTTGACGCAGATATCTATGGACCAAATGTCCCCGTAATGTTGGGGATGGAAGCAGCACAGGTCAAGGTAGTTAAGGCGGAAAATGGCGCGGATGTGGTGGAGCCAGCCTTTAACTATGGTGTAAAAATGATTTCGATGGCATTTTTAATCGCTAAGGATCAGCCTGTAGTTTGGCGTGGTCCAATGCTTAATGGTGTGATTCGGCAGTTTCTCTATCAAGCTAACTGGGGCGAACTAGATTATTTAATTGTGGATATGCCTCCTGGAACTGGGGATGCACAGTTAACCCTTACTCAGTCTGTTCCCCTTGCTGGAGCCGTCATCGTGACTACTCCTCAGACCGTATCCCTTTTGGATTCGCGTAAGGGCTTGAAGATGTTTCAGAATATGGGTATTCCTGTTTTAGGGATTGTCGAGAATATGAGCTATTTCATTCCCCCTGATATGCCCGACAAACAGTACGATATTTTTGGTTCTGGTGGGGGCAAGAAGGCTTCCGATGAGCTGGGTGTAGATCTGCTTGGTTGTGTACCCCTAGAAATCAGTCTGCGCGAAGGTGGCGATCGCGGTGTGCCGATTGTCTTAGGTCATCCAGAATCTGCATCAGCGAAAGCTTTAAGGGAGATTGCCAAGGCGATCGCCGCTAAAATTCAAAATCCTTAAAATTCACCAATTCAAGACAAATCAAAACCCCAACAAACAAGTGGCGGCACTTCGTGCCGCCACTTGTTTGTTGGGGTTTGCTTAGCTACTTACGACAAGATCAAAGTCCCAGAAGAGAAGGTTGGCGCAAAGCGCCAACCTTCTCTTCTGGGGTTTGGCGACAGATATATGTCATTAAAATGGGAATCTCGGAATCGGAATGTTGGGAACGCTAGGGATATTGGGTGTTGGGATATTGGGAAGTGAAATTGGGAAGTTTGCGCCAGGGAATAAACCATTAAAAACATCGCGAACTTTATTAATGCCTGGAATTTGATTGGTAAAACCTTTAAATAACTCGCTTTGGAGCAGTTGGACAAACTCATTTTCACTTAACTTTTGGATTAGCCCCAAAGCCCCGATCGGATCGACCTCGACCTTTTCCCCAGCCTTTAAAACGATCTCAGATAGCTGAGTACCAGAATTTAGACTCGGATCGACTTTGAGTATGGGTTTGTCATTGAGTAACTGCCCGTTTAGAGGATCGAGCGGCTGACTGTCTTGAGGATTGGTTGGGGGAAGAACTGGTCTGTTACCGTTATTGCTAGGGGGAGTCGTTGGTGGTGCCGAAAACTGCTTAACTTTAGGAGTTACCGAAGTTCCGCTATCCGTCTCAGTTGATGAGGAATCGATCGAAGGTTTTGTATTTGTGGGTTTTGTATTTGTGGGTTTATTTGTAGGTTTTGTGGTTGGTTGCGTTTCTGGCTCAACTTCAGGATTAGCGCTACGCTTAACGACAACTTCTCCCTCTAATACTTTGACCATCTGGTTTCCTGCTGTATCGACGGTCAATAAATAAGTCGTGCCGCGCACTCCCGTTGTAATCGATGAGGAACAAGCATTCACCGCCCCATTAATTAAAATCGTCCCCTGTCGCAGGCGAGCACATTGACCGATGGTTAGTACCGAATTAGCGGACAGACGCGCCACAGCCCCAGAATTAAATTTGAGTGCTGTGCGAGAAGATCCCGTGCGTACTTGTTGCTGCTGGTTGGCGATATCATTGACCGATGCACGTCTATTTTGAATAAACACTTGATTGCCATCAAGGATTTCCTGTACGGTTGCTTGGACGCTTTGAGCGGATACTGGTGCAAGTTGCGGCGTAGCTAAAGCAAATATGCATAAACCTGTAAAGAAAAGAGCCAGTCGCTTTTGAAGAGGTAGCCTAAAAATTTTCATCGAAAACTTTTGAAAAAGATTCCATATGTACATATGTGATTGTTCTCTCTAATTTCGCTTGAGACAGGGTTTAATGAATTTGAGGGTGCGTCCCAATTTCTCGATCGCTAATCGCAAAGACAGCTACATTATGCAAAAGGTTTCATTGACATCCATGCCGATCGCCAATAATGTGGCGATCGCTATGCAGCAAATTAGTTACCAAACTAAATTTCGCACACTTTTGACAGGTATTTCCGTAGCGATCGCACAGGGTAACAAAACCGCATTAATTGGGGCAACGGGATCGGGGAAAACCACATTTTTACGCTTGCTCAATCGTTTAATCGATCCATCGGTAGGGATGATTTTGTTAAACGGCAAAAATATTCAAGAACTTCCCATTCAAACCCTGCGACGACGTGTTTTGCTTGTGCCACAGGAGCCGAGCCTATTAGGGATGACGGTTAAGGAAGCGATCGCCTATCCTTTACAATTGCAAAATTTTACTCCGAGCGCAATTGAAGCGCGATCGCAAAAATGGATTGATAAACTGCAAATCGATCACAAGTTGCTCAATCGCTCTGAGCTAGAGTTATCCCTTGGGCAAAGGCAATGGATTGCGATCGCCAGAGCTTTAATTATGGAGCCAGAGGTCATCTTGCTGGACGAACCAACTTCTGCCTTAGATCGAGGTTTATCCCATTTGCTATTAGATACCTTAACCGAGCTAACTCAATTACCTCAACCTGTAACCGTAGTGATGATTAACCATCAACTTGATCTAGTGCAACCATGGTGCGATCGCCTCATTTGTTTGCATAAGGGGGAATTAGTGCAGGATGCTGAGGCGAGTCTGGTTAATTGGCAAGAGATTGATGATCTATTGAGACGCGATACAAGTACAGGTCAAGATGATAAATTAGAGGATGACTGGACTTAATGCGTCAGGCTCATTTAGTGGGGCTAACACGCCATTTTGGTAGTTATTCAGAAAGTTTCTTCATAACATAACGTATGGGGTATTTAGGCAGAAAGTTTTCGTATAATGTGACGTATAGGGTGATTAGGCGGAAATCTGACTTTCGGGCTAAATCGCCTATATTCAGATTAGACAGAAAGTTTCCGTCTAATACATAGTTAGCTGGCTTTCTCAGGAAGGAGGTGTATGTTTCAACGTATGCAAGAGGGAGAACTCTATTGTGATGCACGGCGGTATGATCTCGTCATGGGCGAATACGCCGTCAGTGACATGCTGGAGTTCTACAGAAGGCAGATTTCCTATTATGGTCAGCCGGTACTTGAGCTTGCTTGCGGTACAGGTCGCTTAACCATACCTCTGGCAGAAGAAGACGGCGTTGACATCGTGGGTCTCGACATCTCACCGCAAATGCTCGAACTAGCGGAGATGAAAGCCCGGGAGCGTCACCTCCGTATCCCCTTCGTACGAGGTGATGTCCGCGCCTTCGATCTCGGCAGAAAGTTTAAATTCATCTTCATCTCGGCACAATCCTTGTCCCATCTTCACAAGAGGGATGAGCTGGAGTCTTGTTTCGCGTGTGTGCGGCAGCATTTGGCGGAAGGAGGCAGATTCCTAATCGAACTATTCAACCCGTCGGTGAAGCTCCTAGCCCGCGAACCGGAGCAGCACTACCCGGTAGGGAGGGGCGAACACAAAGAAGCGGACGGGAGCGGACGGGTTATTGTCACCGCACGGGCGCGGTATGACGCGGCGACGCAGGTCAATCACATCCATTACTACTTCCAATCCGAGAAGGGCGAAGGGGAAGTATTGTCGTTCGAGATGCGACAGTTCTTTCCGCAGGAGATCGACGCTTTGCTCGTTTATAACAGGCTGCTTATAGAGAGGAAGTATGGGAATTATGAGGAGGCGGCATTCGGCAATGATTCGCCGAAGCAACTCATCGTATGTCAGGTGAATTGAGAGGATGGCAAGGATCGTTTTAGCCGAACGCGCCAGCTAACAACGGTATTCACCCGACCGCCGACATGTTGCTTCTCATACTCCGCTAGAGTTTCGGGGCGGCGGGTGATGCCGAGCGTTAGACTAAAGCACTCTACAAATACCAAGCGATTTTTCGCATCTCCCGCATCTTCTCAAATTTCTTATCTGTTTATTGAGTTATTGGTGAGATTACCATCCTCCATTTCTACAATGCGATCGGCGACATCCAAAATCCGATTATCGTGAGTGACCAGCAAAATCGTACATCCTTGTTCTTTGGCTAGGTTTTGCATCAAGTTCACCACATCGCGCCCAGATTTACTATCTAGGGCTGCTGTCGGTTCGTCGGCTAACACGATCTTGGGATGGCTCACGAGCGCACGGGCGATCGCTACTCTTTGCTTTTGTCCACCTGATAGATCGTCAGGGTAATAGTCTAAGCGATTGCCCAGACCCACATGATCGAGCATGGCAGCCGCGCGATCGCGCATTTCTTGTAGGGATAGATGATTATGCAATTCCAGCCCCATCTTCACGTTTTGTAAAGCCGTTAAACTATGGTGCAGATTATGGGCTTGGAAAATATAACCATTCTGCCGACGCGCGATGGTTAGGGCTTCGGCACTGGCTCTGCATAGTTCTTGTCCTAAGACCTTTAAACTTCCCTCTTGAGCCGAACGCAAGCCACCGCTTAGGGTCAATAATGTGGTTTTTCCTGAACCTGAGGGGCCCGTCATGATGACAATTTCCCCCGCATGGATTTCCAAATTAATATCAAATAGAACCTGCTTGCGTAATTGTCCATGCCCAAAGAAATGGTTGAGATTTTGGACAGTGATGACAGGATCTTTGGTCGTAGCGCGATCGCTCTCATGGGCTATTAATGTTTGCATGGGTTTGTGTAGGGATGTTGGGTTGTAAAAAATCTGGTTTTAGAACCTATTTAAGAATTGGATAGATCCCCCCCAGCCCCCCTTAAAAAGGAGGGAGAATGCATCTTCTTCCCCCTTTTTAAGGGGGATTGAGGGGGATCTCTTAGAGTTTTGACCGCAGAAAGTAATTCTTTAATGGTTTCTTAAACTAACTGATTGCGAACGGCAAAAACTGCGGCTTGGACGCGATCGTTTACGCCCAGTTTGTTGAAAATGCCATTGACATGGGATTTAATCGTATTGATACTGAGATAGAGATTAGAGGCAATTTCAGGGTTACTCTTGCCCTCGACAAGCATGGAAAGTACTTCAAATTCTCTTGCCGAAAGCTTAAAGCGATCGCCTGAATTTCGAGTTTGACTTAGCGAAGATAGGGATGATGCCATAATCGTGATTCCTTATTTGTGAATTGAAAACCAAAACCAGTAAGGGTTTTAAAACATGTCAGCAGGGTCAGCGGATTGTAGGCGGCGCGTAGCGATCGCCCCCGAAAGAACACACATAGCAACAGTGAGAAGGAAAACCGTAGTAGCTCTTGCCGTAGTCATGGCGATCGGTAAGGCGGTTGCCCCTGCGGCGAGGCTATATAACCCAATCGGGATAATCACTCCTGGAATAAATCCCAAGAACGCGAGAATGATCGCCTCTTCAAACACGATCGCTAGCAAATATTGATTGCGATAGCCCATCGCTTTAAAGGTGGCGTATTCCTTAATATGGCTATTAACATCGGTGGAAAGCACTTGATAAACAATCACCACCCCCACCACAAACGCCATCGCCGTTCCCAAACCAAAAATGAATCCAATCGGGCTTTCGGTCTTCCAAAAGCTCTCTTCAAATTCAATATATTCGGCATGGGTGAGAACGCGGACATCGTTGGGTAAATAGGCTTTTAACTCGGTGGCAACTTGCTGAGGGTCATGACCCGATTTAACTTTAACTAGCCCTAAACTGATACTTGCCACATCGCGTTTGGGAAAGAAATGGAGAAAAGTCTGATCGCTCATCACCAAAATGCCATCGGCTCCAAAGGATGCGCCCAGACTAAACAGCCCTGTAATTAACACGTTGCGGCGATCGACTTCGGTTTGAACGGGTTTGCCCTGTTCGACGATCGCGATCGCCTGTTGATAATCGCCCCTCGACTTGCGATCAAATAGCACGCGATCGGGAATTTTGATTTGGTCGAGTTGTTGATTGATTTCAGGCAGATTCAAAGCTGGCTTTTCAGGATTAAAGGCGATCGCCTGTACGGAAGTTTCTTTGCGACTATCGGGATTTCTCCAAGTAATGATATTGGAATAAAAGGCTTCAGCCGAATCAACACCCGCAATATCCTTAGACTGGTAGAGCCTGCGACGGGAAAATGTACTCAAATTTTGGGTATTCCGAGCTTGAGGACTGACCAACACAATATCGGCATCTAGGGAGCGGCTAAGCTTCGTATTGCTGTCGTATAAAGCGCTTTGGAATCCCAGTTGCATAAACATCAACACATCGGCAAAGGCGATGCCCGCAAGAGCTACCACCAATCGCCCACGTTCGCGACTCAGTTGCAACCACCCCAAGGGAGTTCGGCGTTGAATTTGTTGGATCATGCTCATTGCTCGATCTCCATGGTCACTTGCAGATTCGTAAACTTCGCCGCCCTTTGGCTCGAATCTCGATCCAGAACGACATGGACTTCCACAACCCGACCATCAATATTTGTACTCGGATCGGTATTGACAATGGTTTGCCGCTTCACCTGCGAATCAATGCGTTCGACTTTCCCTAGCAATTCACCCGAAATAGAATCGCTCAAAATCTTGACCCTTTGGTTGGGCTTGACCTTTTGGATATCGCTCTGATAGACCTGCGCGATCGCATACATTTGCTGGGTCTTGCCAATGGAAACAATGCCATTATCAGAAACAACTTCCCCAGCGCGAGTATGGATTTCAAGAATCTCCCCCGCGATCGTTGCTTTGACATAGGCTTGATCGAGATTTGCCTTCGCCTGTTTCATGGCAGCGATCGCCCGATCGATCTCCACCTGATTTGCCTCCACATCCACCGCCCGCACTTCCGCCACCCTCGCTAAATTCGCCTCCGCTTGATAAATTTGAGCAGGGCTAGTAGTTTGAATCCGATTTAATACGGCTTTCGCTTCCTGTACATTGCGCTGAGCCGTATTCAGAGTTAATCGCTTACTATCCAGAGTCGAGTTAGAAATCGCCCCTTCCCTCGCTAACTGTTGATAGCGATTAAATTCCAATTCCGCATTTTGTAATTCCGAATTTAGGCGATCGACGGTCGCCGCTTGTGCTTCCACATCTCCCTGACGCTGAGCTTGCAAACGGACAATTTCCGCCCGTTGCGCATTAATTTCGCCCTGCTTGGCTCCCGCTTGGGTAATCGCCAGTTTTGACTGCGCCACTCTGACATCTTCTTGAGCCTGTTCGTAAGCCGCTTGCAAGCGATCGCGACTATCGAGAATCGCAATTACCTGTCCGACCTGCACGCGATCGCCTTCTTGCACTAGTAATTTCTCTAACCGATTGCTATTAGTCGAGTTTGCTGAGAGTTTAATCACTTCTCCCTGAGGTTCTAAACGACCTAGGGCAGTTACCGTATTACTTTTAACAGGAGCAATGACCGTTTGGCTCGCGGCAGTTTGGCTAGCCTGCGATCGCCAGACCCCATAACCGACAACACCGATTACAACTACACCAACCGTCGCCGCAAGCCAGCGCTGAGACTTAATACCCGACCCACCATCAGAAGAACTTTGCAGCATGGCGACACCCTAATAAAACTAAACTGTTTCGTTTTCTTTAAAACTAAACTAAACTGTTTCGTTTAGTTTGTCAAGCAGTATGATAGAAATAATAAGAGGGAAGAAAAGCGATCGCTTTTCTTCCCTCTTGCGAAATAATTTATCCAAATGAATTTGAATCGCGCAAAACGCGATTCAAATTCACATCAAAAGTATATGAATGACCCAATCATGACCAAGGCAAAACCTGTGGAGCGAGAGCTATCTTCTAAGAAAACGGAATTAATCCTTGAAGGAGCAATGCAAGAGTTTCTAGAACATGGCTATGCAGGCGCTCGCATCGATCGCATTGTGGAGGCAGCAGGAGTCTCTAAGGCGACCGTTTACCGCCACTTCCCCGATAAAGAAGCTCTATTTACAGCGCTGATCCAGCGGATGTCATGCCGCAAGAGTATATTTGAGTTGCAAATCCAGCAGGCTGTTGAAGAATCACCAAGCGCATTTTTAAAACAATATGCCATTACCATGCTGGAAAATGTTGCCACAGATCCCCAAATCCTGACATTTTTAAGAATTATTATTGGTGAATCTGGACGCTTTCCCGAACTGGCAAGAGCTTTTGTGGTGAATCTTGAGAAGGTTAGTTTGGACTTCCTCACGCAATACTTGACCAAACATCCACAACTGCAAATAGCCGATCCTGAAGTTACAGCCCGTGCATTTATTGGCACTTTAATTCACTTTGTGATGCTTCGCGATGTCTTGCAAAGTGGAGATATCGTACCGATAGAACGCGATCGCTTGCTAGATGGATTGATCGAATTAATTCTTCGGTAGTCCTTTAGGCTGTTCTTTCCCTCATCAATCTGACTAACCAATCTGGTAGGTTTGATTCCGTCCTAACTCTTTAGCTCGGTACAAGGCGTAGTCAGCAGCCGTAAGTAGTACCGAAGGATGGGAATCAGCCATAGGTACTAAGGAAGTTACCCCCATACTCAAGGTCACAAATGTACTAACTGCCGAATCATCATGGGGAATCATCAAATCCATTAGACCCTTGCGAATAACTTCCGCAATTGCCATAGAACCTTCTATATCAGTATTTGGTAAAACGACAACAAATTCTTCGCCACCATAACGAGCCGCTAAATCCGCTGGACGACGCACCGATTGTTTGATCACCGAAGATACTTTGCGCAGACAGTCATCGCCAGCCACATGTCCATAGGTGTCGTTGTAGTTTTTAAAGAAATCGATATCACACATGATCAGAGACAGTGGCAATTGATCCCTTGCTAACCTCTGCCATTCCTGTTCAAGGTACTCATCAAAACACCGACGATTGGCTAATTGCGTCAATCCATCTAAGTTGACCAAGCGTCCTAACTTCTCATTGGCTTCCTGTAGCAATGTTTCCGCAATAATTCTGCTGTGAATCTCTTGCTTTAACCGCTCATTTTGTTCTTGCAACTGTCTTTGTAATCGTCGCAAGGTCAACTGATTCTCAATTCTTGCTAGCACTTCGGCAATTTGAAATGGCTTGGTAATATAGTCCACCCCACCGACAGCAAAAGCTTCAACTTTATCTAATACTTCATCCCGTGCGCTTATAAAAATTACAGGAATATCACGGGTCAATGCGCTGGATTTTAATTGCTGACATACTTGAAACCCGTTCATATGGGGCATATTAATATCTAGCAACACCAAATCAGGCGGATCGCTATGGATGTCTGACAGAGCCATGTAACCATCCTCTACACCTCTTGCATGATATCCCTTGCGAGTTAGCATGGTAATTAGCAAGTGTAAGTTAGGCGGCGTATCATCTACGACTAAAACGCACTCTTTTTTAGGTATGGCTTCGGGCAGTTGCATTTTCCTAGCGTCAAGACATCTTGAACATATTGAGTAGATTATTCACCATTATTCAACCAAAAGATAGCAGACAGTAAGCAATATCAGCCTCAATAATTCGTATAGCCCATCCTAACCTGAAAATACCGCGATCTTGGTTGGTAAATAGTTCGGTAGGAAACACAAAACATCCAGACTAGGCGAATAGCGTATGCTTATATGGCGCATATGGCAATCCTAACTTTACCCATTTACCGATTTAATAGCTACGGTCACTTGACTTAGAACAAATCAAAATCCAAGAATTGATTGGCGGCGCTCCGCGCCGCCAATCAATTCTTGGATTTTGTGTCTCAGTACATTGACGACAGCTACATTACCTATTTGGCGCTCCCCAAATTTTTTAGTAGGAAGAGAGTAAAATACAATGAAGATAGACAATGAGGATAAACAGTGAAGATAGTTCATCTGACTATCTCTATTATTTTGGCTATTATTTTGGGGAATTCTTTTAATTCTCTTTTGTTAATTCTCTTTTGTAGTCCCAGAGTATTTACCCACAGTATTTACCCACACCCATATTTACCCACAGTATTTAACCGTAGTTAGCTAATGTCTAGTAGTGCATCTCAAAGAATCGATCTCTCAGGAAGTGCTTTGGGAATGGTCTCAACTATTAGTTTTCCTGCGATCGTGGGCACGGCTGATATGATGCTCAAATCAGCCACAGTGCGACTAGTAGGATATGAAAAAGTCGGCAATGGTTTTTGTACAGCGATTGTGAGGGGACAGATTACGGATGTCCGCATGGCTGTGGAGGCAGGAGCCGAAACTGCTAGGGAATTTGGGCAGCTAGTGTCAACCATAGTGATCCCGCGTCCCTATCCAAATTTGGAGGCAATTTTACCCATTAGTAGCCGTCTCAGCCAGTTGACTGATGGGCGCTATAGTCGCCTCAGCAACCAAGCGATCGGGCTGTTAGAAACACGCGGATTTCCAGCGATGGTTGGCGCTGCCGATATGATGTTGAAATCTGCTGATGTGCATCTCGCAGGCTATGAAACCATTGGGGCGGGTTTATGTACGGCGATTATTCGGGGGAATGTTGCTGATGTGGCGATCGCGATCGAAGCAGGCATGTACGAAGCCGAGCGTATTGGTGAATTTCATACTCTCATGATCATTCCTCGTCCTCTAGACGATCTCGAAGAAACTTTGCCAACCTCAGAATATTGGATTGAAACCCCAGTACCCGTAAATATTCCGATGATTGCGCTCCAAGAGCAGGAACGAGAGCTAGTCGAATTACCTAACTTAGAAATTGCTGAAGTTGAAACTATTGCCATTGGCGATCGCTAAATCTTGATCGCTAAATCTTGATCGCTAAATCTTGACCGCAAACCTTGAGCGCAAATCTTGACCGACCAGATTCCTAACCGCAAATCCAGCGTAGCAATGGGAATAAGCCAAGATTATATCCATTATTTAGATTTATCATGACGGCTTATATTGTCAAATGTACCGCCACTCGTTATCGTAGATATAAAGATAGAGTTGAATATATTTATATTATTCAGTTTCTCTGATTATTCAGATTTAAAATGGCTATATCCGTAGTAATAAATACTTATCAATTATTTTGAATGATTGATTGAGGAATTAATTGCCACAAGGAGTCACCAAACATCTGTAAATTAGCTGCGAAAAGCCAGCTACTAAAAAGTAGCGGCAAAAGTGCGCCAAGCGTCATCTCTTTTTTTATTTTGTTTTAAAAATTTGAAATTTGATGTTTCAAGCGAACCGATCGTAGCTAAGATCAATAGTTGCGCTCGTGCATCTACATCTTTTGATAGATACAACCGCGAGAACTTCAGTTTTTTAGAGATTCGTAAGGATACTGGCTTAAATTATGCCAATCGCTATTGGAATGATCGAGACTAGAGGCTTTCCCGCAATTGTAGAAGCGGCTGATGCCATGGTCAAAGCAGCTCGTGTCACCCTTGTGGGTTACGAGAAGATCGGCAGCGGAAGAGTAACTGTCATCATTAGAGGAGATATCTCTGAGGTGAAAGCATCGATCGCTGCTGGTGTTGAAGGTGCCAATCGAGTTAATGGGGGCGAAGTTGTTTCGACTCACACCATTGCTCGACCACATGAGAACCTAGAGTATGTGCTACCTATTCGTTATACGCGAGAAGTAGAACAATTTGCCTTTTGAGGTTGCCTTTTAAGGTTGCCTCTTAAGGTTGCCTTTTAAATATGCTTTTTAAGATTGTCTCAAAAAGCCAATCGGAAAAAGGTATCAAAAGACTAAATTTTCATTAATTTCATTATTTGTTTTTTAGGAGAACATGAATTATGGCGATCGCAGTTGGAATGATTGAAACCCTTGGTTTCCCTGCCGTTGTAGAAGCAGCAGATGCTATGGTCAAGGCTGCTCGCGTAACCTTGGTTGGCTACGAAAAGATCGGTAGCGGTCGTGTGACCGTAATCGTTCGTGGCGACGTATCCGAAGTGCAAGCTTCTGTAGCCGCTGGTACTGAGTCTGTCAAACGTGTAAACGGCGGACAAGTGCTTTCCACCCACATCATTGCTCGTCCTCACGAAAACCTCGAATACGTTCTACCTATTCGCTACACCGAAGAAGTCGAGCAATTCCGTGACAATGTTAACTCTATCCGTCCTATGAATCGTCCATAGTTAGGTTTTAACTAGCGCTGTCGCTTTTTATGCTTGGGTAGCAGCATCGCTTTAGTCCAGCACTTGACTTGTTCGTATTCACACCTATTTACGTACTTATGGTTACGTACTCATAACGATATGCAAATCGCTAAAGTTTGCGGTACGGTCGTCAGTACCTACAAAGAGTCCAATTTATCGGGAACCAAGTTTCTGCTTTTGCAGCTTGTTGATCTGCAAGGGCAGTTGCTTTCAGACTATGAAGTGGCAACTGATACGGTTGGCGCTGGCGTGGATGAATGGGTGTTATTCACCCGTGGAAGTGGAGCAAGACAGGTGCTGAACAGCGAGAACCGTCCGATTGATGCCGCAGTTATTGCGATCATCGACACTGTGAGCCTAAGCGATCGCACTCTCTATAGCAAAAAATATAGTGAGAGAATGCAATAGTGGCTTTTATTAATAAATTATTAATAAATTATTAATAGCTTATTGAAATTTACTAATAATTTATTGGCAAGTACCACCTAATATTCAGAACTAATCAGAACTAAATATTCAAAGTTAATTCAAAGTTAGATATTCGGCAATCAGCGCTAGTCAATATATTTCTCCAACCTTGTCGATTAAGTTGTTATTTGGAGGAGTACTTTTAAGCTCTTATAGTCTAGGTTTTGCGAATCCAGATATAGGCAAAAATCTTAGAAGTGCAGATTCATTATGGTAGTTCGTAGTTTTGCTGCCCCACCTACACCTTGGTCTAGGAATTTGGCAGAACCCCAAATCGATCCATCCGCCTACGTTCATTCTTTTTCCAATCTAATTGGCGACGTATATATCGGCGCTAATGTCTTGATTGCTCCAGGCACCTCAATTCGTGCGGATGAGGGCAATCCTTTTCACATTGGTAATAGTACAAACGTCCAAGATGGGGTTGTTATTCATGGGCTCGAAAAAGGTCGCGTGATTGGCGATGACGGAAAAGAATATTCCGTCTGGATTGGCGATAGTACCTCAATCACGCACATGGCGTTAATTCACGGCCCTGCATATGTTGGCAATAATTGCTTTATAGGGTTCCGCTCGACGGTATTTAATGCGCGAGTTGGAGACGGCTGTATTATTTCCTTACATGCTCTCGTCCAAGATGTAGAAATTCCTGCGGGTAGATATGTTCCCTCTGGTGCAGTGATTACAACGCAGCAACAAGCCGATCTGCTACCGAATGTACGGGAATCAGATCAAAATTTTGCGAGTCATGTTATCGGTATCAACGATTCCTTGCGACAGGGCTATCGCTGTGCTGCTGATATTGCCTGCATTACACCGATTCGCCAGCAACAGAATTCGTCACCGCCCATTAGCAACTCTGCTGCTAGCACGCAAATTAAGAAGCAAGATTTTAATCAAACTAATCAAACCAATCAAAATTTTACAAATTCAAGTACAAACTCAAGTACATACCCAAGCACAAATACAAACGCACAGAGGAACGAACCTATGACTGGGGATTTAGCGCAGCAAATACGACAACTCTTAGCTCAGGGATATCATGTCGCGGCGGAGTATGCCGATGAGCGTCGGTTCCGCACTGGATCTTGGCAATCCTGTGCAATTCCACACTCATCTGAAGCCTCAACCGTAATTTCGGCAGTTCAAGCAGCACTGGTCGAAAATGAAGGCGAGTACGTACGCTTATTTGGTGTAGATCCCAAAGCAAAGCGTCGTCTTGCCGAAACTATCATCCAGCGTCCTAGCGACAAGCCTGCGGTAATCAGCAACGCCACCGCCAATGGGGCTAGCCCTAGCTATAGCGCCCCAAAAGCCTCGTCTAATGGCGCAGCTAGCAGTAGCAATGCTGATATTGCGGGTCAAGTACGTCAACTCCTTGCCCAAGGCTATCGCATTAGTACTGAGTATGCCGATGCTCGCCGTTTTCGTTCGGCTGCATGGATGACTGGTCCTGCGATCGATGCTTCAAGCGAATCCAGCGTTATTGCGGCTTTAAATAATATCTTGGCAGAGCATGAAGGTGAGTATGTACGTTTAGTAGGAGTCGATCCTAAAGCTAAGCGTCGTGTAGTCGAAACCATCATTCAACGGGCTGACGGCAATGCGGTGAGCATTGGTCAGTCCAGTGGCGGTAATGCTGCTACGACCTATAGCGCTCCTCGCAGTAGCAATGGTAATGGTGCTGCCAGTGATGTATCGACAACCGTGGGGCAGCTTTTGGCGCAAGGTCATCGCATTAGTGTCGAACATGCCGACGAGCGTCATTTTCGGACAACTTCTTGGCAAACCCTTCCCGCCATCACTGCAAATAGCCCATCGGCAGCGATCGCTGCTTTAGAATCCTATATTGCTGAATATAGTGATGAGTATGTGCGTCTTGTGGGTGTGGATACCAAAGCAAAACGTCGCGTGGTGGAATTGCTAGTACATCGTCCTGGCGGTCAACCCATTGCCGCAACAAGGACGGCAGTTAAGGTCAGCAACTCTAGTAATAGTTCCTACGGTGGTGGTGCTGCTGGCAAACTCAGTGCGGATATGTTGGCGCGGATTCGTCAGCTATTGTCTCAAGGCTATCGTATCGGTACAGAACATGCGGATGAGCGTCATTTCCGTACTAGTTCTTGGCATAGCTGTTCGCCGATCGCAGCGGCAAATGAGTCTGAAGTAATTCGGGCTTTAGAAGCTTGTCTGGCGGAACATGGTGATGAATACGTGCGTTTGCTCGGTATTGATACCAAGGCAAAGCGCCGCGTATTTGAAGGCATTATCCAACGCCCTGCTAAGTAGGATTGTTTTTGGTTTCCAATGAGTACGCACTCATTGGAAAACCGCAATAAATGATGATTTTAGAGATGATTTTAGAGAGCCTCACGAAGCGAGGTTCTCTATCCAAGCCTATATAAAATCGGGTTTGACTACAAAGCTATACCAATTCACAAAAGTGTTGTCACACTTTCGTGAATTAAAAACCAAACCTAGTCAGGGTTTTCGAGTTAAGCAATGGCGTAGCCATTTCTTAACTCGGTATTAGGTGATCCCAAGGTCATCGAATTAAAGAATTTAACAATTAATGTAATGCAATCGAACTACTTACCACCTTTAGAACCGATCGGAGATTTTCGCTCCTACGTTTGTGGGGATGTAGTAATCGATCAGAATGCAGCGATCGCTTCGGGAGTTTTGATTCAAGCTGATTTGGGAAGCCGTATTACCATTGCTGCGGGTGCATGTATTGGCATGGGGGCTGTACTTCACGCCCAAGATGGATTATTAGAAATTGGGGCTGGGGCAAATTTGGGGGCTGGGGTGCTGGTTTATGGCAATAGCAAGATCGGAGAAGGAGCCTGCATAGGCGCATCGAGTTCCATTGTGCGGGCGGTGATTGCCAAAGGAGCGATCGTCCCTCCTTGTTCCTTGATCAGTGGCTTAGAGCAGAGCGCGGCGGAAAAAGAAACAAGCCCTGCGATCGCCCAAGAATTGGAGATAGGCAGTAGCGCCACTTCACCTACAAATCATTCTTTCACCCACACTTATTCCTCTGCAAAACCCTTGGCTAGCCAACCTTTAGGCAATCAGTTCATGCAGGGCTCGATATTTAGAAAAGGGATTGCCCAAAATGCGGCTAACTCTATGGCTGAGGATGCCATCTCTGATAACTTTATCGAACGCTCAACCACGGAAACCTACTTGCATACTAGCGTCACCGCTACCCCTGAGAGTGTGATTGCTAATTCTATTGAACGGACAGTAACCGAGACTCAAGTTGAAATTCCTACGGAAGTGATCGGTGAGCGATCGCTAGAAACTGTCACCTCGGCCAACGAACAAGTTGAGCAAATTCCTGATGAAGTAAAGCCGACGGAAGCAGATATGTCAGCACTTGCAGTGAATTCAGCACAGGCTAAAGCCTATGCCCAATCCCAAATTAATCGCTATATCAAACGACTCTATCCCCAAAATTAAAAACGAAAGCCAGAGAGAGTACCGCCCGCTATGCGGGCGGTACTCTCTCTGGCTTTAATACCAAAACTAAAAATGGCTACGCCATTTTTAGTTTTGGTATTAAATCATCCAGATAGCTCATCCACCTAGAGCTTTGCAAGTTTTGATAAAGCCCATAAATTTAGAAGTAGCCCGAAAAGGCATATCTCTAATTTTATGGGCTTTATTCATGGGTTTTATTCATGGGTTTTATTTATGGGCTTTATGCTGTAGGGGGTAGAAATAATTGCTAAATGTGATGATAATCACTGCAAACCTGACGCTTAAATTACATTCTTATATGGCTTAGGCGATTATCATACAGTTTAGTTATATTTCCCCTTTATGACTAAACTTGCAATTAGTCTCTAGGTAACAAGTTTATAAATAGTACTCAGCTAAAGTTCGGGAAACAAAAAGACGTAAATTTTAGTCACTGCGCTCGTTGGGACAACATTGTTGGAGGAATATGAAGATGAATAGCACATTTAGCATTAAATCTAGTATCGCCTTGCTAGTTTTGGGTGTTGCTATGCTTGCAGCCCCCACACAACCAGCAAAATCAACGTTAGACGCGCTTATTGGTTACCAATCTGAGATCGCCGCCTCAGCCTTAGGCGCGATCGCCAGTACTATGCAATATGAAATTGTTTAGTCCAAAATTCATCCAGTAAACGCGGTAATAATTATCGTTTTTACTAGATGAATTTTGAAACAAACATTTACTAAACTTGCTAGAAAACAAAAAAGAGAAGCATCGTCAAGCAATACCTCTCTTTTTTGTTTTTTCCTACGGTGACCGATAGATAAAACGGTAGAATATTAAAGACAATTTTTGGCTTTGGTGGACAAGGGGCAATTTTGGAAAAAGGTACGCTAATCGAAGTGAAATTGCATGGCGATCGCCGCCTTGTCGTAATCGATCGTCCTGAAGGGAAGAAACACTTTCAAGCGATCGATGAAAATGGGAACAGCCATACCATCCATCCCCGTGAAATAAATTACACCATCAAAGCGAATGGCGAAAGCGCCAGTTTTACCTACACCCAAATTCCCTCATTTTTACAAAAGGTCGAAAAATTTCTCGATCCCAGCAGCCTAGAAGTGGCTTGGGAGATTTTGATTGAAGAAAATCAGGCAACAAATCCCACCAACCTTGCCAACCTTTTGTTTTCTGAAGCCTCAGCGGTTACCTGTTATGCATCCTATTGCTTATTAAATAATGACAAGATTTACTTTAAGCAGAAAGGGGATCTCTACGAGCCACGATCGAGTTCGCAAGTCTCAGAACTAAAGCATCAAGCGGAAGCTGCTGCCCAACGAGCTAAATTAATTGAAGAGTTTCAACAAAAGCTATCAACTAGGTTATCTGGCGGTGAGGTAACTTGGACTGCGAGCGATCGCAGTCGGCTGGACTGTCTGGAGCGCTATGCCCTCTATGGTGATGAGGCTTCAGACAAGTCCGCCGCCCAAGAGTTATTAACCTTTGCCAAGCGCTCTAAAAACGAACAGTCCGCCTTTCAAATGCTCGTTGATTTGGGCATTTGGAACGAACATGAAAACCTTAACTTGCTGCGTAGTCAAGTTCCTCTACATTTTGCCAATGAGGTGGTTGCGGCTGCCCAAGATTGTCTAAATGCGCCAATTCCCGACAATATGCAGAACTTGCGGCGCGATCTCACCCATCTCCATGTTTATACAATTGACGATATCAGCACGACGGAAATTGATGATGGACTGAGTATTGAAACGCTCAGTGATGGTGGCAAACGTATATGGATTCACATTGCCGATCCGACTCGATTGCTCGATCCTGATAGTCCCTTAGACAAGGATGCACGCAAGCGGGGCACAAGTGTCTACTTGCCCACGGGGGTGATCCCCATGTTCCCGATCGAGTTAGCCGCAGGTCCCATGAGCTTGATCGAAAATAAGGTCTGCCATGCGCTTTCGTTTGCCGTCGATCTAGATCGGGTTGGTGCGGTTGCCCATTATGAAATTGTGGCAAGTTTAGTAAAGCCAAACTATCGCCTCACCTATGAAGATGTAGAAGAAATGTTGCAACTAGGGGTAGAGGACGATCTGGATCGCCTTGCCGACTTTGCCCGTCTCCGCAAAAAATGGCGCGTCGAGCAGGGGGCGATCGAAATTCATTTACCCGATACTACGGTCAAGGTCAATTCTCAGAGTGGCGATGGCTTGACCTTAGAACTAATGGAAGATACTTTTTCGCGACAATTGGTTGCGGAGATGATGATTCTCGCGGGGGAAGTAGCTGCAAAATTTGCCCAAGCCAATAATATTCCCATTCCCTATCGATATCAGGAACAGCCCGAATTGCCTCCTCTCGATACTTTGATGCAATTGCCATCGGGACCTGTGCGCGAATTTGCAATCTGTCGCTGCATGACCAAAGGTTCCTTAGGTTTATATGCTTCGCGTCATTCAGGTTTGGGGCTTGATGCCTATGCTCAGGTAACTTCGCCGATTCGTCGTTACAGCGATCTACTTGCCCATTGGCAAATCAAAGCTTTTTTGCGTCAGGAATCTTTGCCCTTTACGGCTGAAATGCTCACAGCCATTTTGCAGGCGATCGATCCTGCGATTTGGGATGCCAATCAGGTTGAGAAACAATCAGTTCGTTATTGGAGCCTAGAATATCTGCGACGCAATAAGGATGTGGTGTGGGAAGCTCTCATGTTGGATTGGTTGCGCGAAAACGAAAAACTAGCGTTAGTGCTGATCGAAGATCTAGGTTTGAAGTTACCTATGCGAATTAATCGTCAGATTCAAGTAGGCGATAATCTGCGCATTAAGACGGGTGAAGTCGATCCCCGCAAGGATATTATTTATTTTCAAGAGGCGCAGCAATCCACTTCCCTTTTAGAAATGGAAATGGAACGGGATAGCGATCGCTTTGAATCTGAGTACGCAACTCTCTAAATCTCGTCAATAATTTCGCTAATAAACTTCTGCATTTTCCTTAATGGTCGTGGAATCTCTATTTATGCGCCGCCCCTGTTTGCTTTACCAAAGCGATCGCCCAATTCCCTATCTCACAGCATGGCAATGGCAAAAAGAGCTAGTAGCGGAGCGCAAACAAGCAAGACGTGAGGGTAAGGATTTACCCGATGTGCTATTGCTGGTAGAACATCCTGCCGTTTATACCCTTGGTCAAGGTTCAAGTTTGGAGTTTCTCAAATTCAAGCTTGATGAACCTGATATCGAGTGTCATCGCATTGAGCGAGGTGGGGAAGTTACACACCATGCGATCGGGCAGTTGGTCGCCTATCCTATTTTGAATTTGGATCACCATCAGCATGATTTGCATTGGTACTTGAGGCAGCTTGAAGAGGTAATTATTCAAGTTCTAGCTAAATTTAATGTAACTTCAAAGCGTATTCAAGGCTTAACGGGTGTGTGGATTGATAATGTTGGTCAAGCTCAAAAGATCGCGCAAGTTGGAATTAAAGTAAGTCAATGGATTACGATGCATGGCTTTGCGCTAAATGTATGTATGGATCTAACAGGATTTAACCGCATTGTTCCCTGCGGAATCTCCGATTGCCAAGTTTGTAATCTGAATCAGTTTGTCCCAGATATTGAGTTTGTAAACGTAAAAAAGGCGATCGCGCAAACCTTTGCGGAAATATTTAATTTGGAAATGCAATTTCAAGCGATCACCCCAAAAATACAATGGTCTATTTCTAAGCTGTGATAAATCACCAGATAGTTTTGACGGGATACTGTGCGATCGCCCCATCTAATGTTATTAGCGATAAGTCTTCAACTAAACTTTGGGCGATCAATAGACGATCGAATGGATCTTTATGGAAGTTAGGCAAACTGTTAATTCTTAAAATGTGAGACATCTGGACGGGGAGGATCTCAAACTGATTAGAGGCAATACGACTGGGAATATAGATTTCTGGCGGTTCAGATAGAGAAAGTTTTCCAGTACCAACTTTGATAATAATTTCCCAAGCGCTGACAACGCTAAAGTAAATTTCGTTATTTGGATCGCTAATGATCTCTTTGGCGTTGGCAGATATTTGTGGATCATCAGCAACCCACCAAAGAAAGGTATGGGTATCAAGTAATATTTTCATGCCCATTAGCCTAGAAAGTCAGCAAGAATTTCATCGGGTAATGGAGCATTAAAGTCGGGAGCGATAAAAATTTTGCCTTTGTCTTGTCCTGCTACGCGAGGTTGACGTTTCCTTTTGCTAGGTGTAATTGTTGCTACTGCTATGCCGTTTTCACAGATGATGATTTCTTCGCCAAGCAGGACTTGTCCCATTAATTGAGAAAATTGTTGACTGGCTTCGGGGATGGTGACGGTGATAGTCATATTATTTATTAAGCGCTTTCTCAAATAGCGATCGCTAGCCAATATTCTGGTAGTAGTGTATTTAATCGAAGCTGCAATCGATAGGTATCCCTCCTCATTATAGCTAAGGCGATCGCGCAAACCTTTGCGGAAATATTTAATTTGGATTCACAGGTTTATTGTATATAATTTAGGGTGATTTTTATATACTAATATTTGATTTAATATTATGTATTTGATTTAATATTATGTACTTTGAAATAATAGAATATTTTGTAAATCAAAATATTTTCAATAAACTGAAGTTAATAAAACAAGAATGGTTTGACGCTTGAAATCATTCGCCTTATTTCTTTTCCGTTATGCTTAAGTAGATCGTGTCCCCATGTTTCATTAGTATTTTTAGCACAATCTTTGGCTAAAGATTCCCCAATTGCTTCAAAAGATTTACTATTCATGGCTGTTTTTAACTTCTCTGGCGAAGTTCGAGAGCCAAGAATAAATACTTTTTCCTTTAAATCATCTGGAATCTGACCTTTAATATAGTTTAATCGATCTTCATATCCCGAAAAGTTTAGCTTATGATCGTCAAAATCGATAAGTAAAGCAATCATTGTTTGAGGATATTTTCGCATTATCGGAACATAATCGTGCAGAAATTCCTGTACGACATCTCCCCAGCCACCAGCAAATTGAAGGACTTGAATTGCTCGACTATTGAGGCTTAATTCAAGGAGAAATCCATTAGCAATTTGACGGTTAGCTTTGTCCTCTGGTAATACTAGAAGATTTGGCTGATGTCTGTTGACACTCATAGTTCTATATCACCAAGAATCAGAGTCTTGACAATATCATCCTTTATGGGAATCTCAATCTCACTTAATAATCTAATTAACGTTGGTTCTAGATGACTTTTGCGATCAAGGAAAAAGGTATTCTCATTTGAAAACTTGCTAATTGCTTCTCCGTTATGTGAGGTTACTAAAATCTGACCGCTATTCTTAAATGAGCGTCGTAAAGTTGTAATGAAATGCCCTACCTCTGATAGAGAAAGATAGTTGTCAGGCTCATCCCAAAAGCAAAAAGGACTATAGTACTTATTGGCAGCTAATACCACAGCACAGAGAAAAAAGCATTTTTCTCCATCCGATAAATCTTTAAAATCAACACTAAGTTCTGCATTATTTGCCTCAAACCGAACAATCATGTTTTTCGCATCTTTACCGATCTTTTCGTTTTGAAAATCTTCAATATCAGGCATAACTTCTCGAAGATATCGATCAGCCTGCGCATAAGCGGCGGGGTAACGGCTAAGCAATCCAGAAAACCATTCACCAAAATTTGAACCATCTCGTTTTGGCTCCAAAGTTTCACCACTTGATTCTCCCGTCATTAAGCTTGGTATTGGAGCTAAAATGATCATCCGAGATAGCCAATTCTTGAAAATATAAAGTGGATCGTCTTCTGATTGCACCTGAATTAATGGAAGAGCTACAAGATGCAAATCCACTTGAAATTCAGACATCAATTGGCTAGTTAATGGGAACTGGTTAGAAAGAATTGCAATCCGATAACCTTGAGGTGTTTGAGTTTGAATATTGTTAGAATAAAGTTTGAGTTGGGCACCTTCGCGTAAATAGATTGGATTGCCTGCAACGAGTAATTGTTCTTCAAATATACGAATTTCTCTGGAATTATCAGACAACGCTAATGCAAGAACATACTTGTACAGTTGATTTTTAAGTAATACTTCTACTTCAAATCGAATAGGAACATCAGACCTACCGCGATTGAAATCCTTAGTCTGTATGAGTTGATCAACTCTATTGATACTTCGACCAATACTTTGTAATATTTCTAATGCAAAAGCAATAGTCGATTTACCTGCACCGTTCTTGCCGATTAGAAGGGAAGATGGGAGATCCTTGAGGACTAACTCAAAATTTTCTAAGCATCTGAAGTTATGCACATATAGTCTTTGAAGCATAAAATGAAAAATTCCAAAGTGTAAAAATTGCAAAAAACTTGGATGAATCTAAGCATTTTAGCTATTTTTACGTTTAATTAATATAAGTACTGAGTGTTTATGCCAAAGCTCAAAATGGCGTAGCCATTTTGAGCTTTGAAAACCTTTACTGAGTTTGTTTGTTAATTTACAAAAGGGTTGTCACACTTTCATGAATTGGTATTATCTCAAAAATTGCCAAGAAGCGCCCCTTAGGGGCGCTTCTTCATTTATTAAGAAGTAGCTAGCGTACGACGCTTGGTGACCATGCGGAAGGCTTCGATGATATCGCCTTCTTTCCATGTGGTGAATTTAGCAAGGGAGATACCGCACTCAAATCCAGCGGCGACTTCCTTGGCATCGTCCTTAACCCGTCGCAGCGAGTCAAGCACGGCGGCATGGACAACCTCATTGCCACGTTTGACACGGACATTACAGTTGCGAACCAGCTTGCCATTTTGGACATAGCAACCAGCCACAGCACCCTTACCAATTGTAAAGATCGCTCGGACTTCAGCTTGACCGAGATACTCCTCGACCATTTCAGGATCGAGTAAGCCCTCCATCGCATCTTGGATATCTTCCAAGAGCTTATAAATGACGTTGTAATCGCGGAAGTCAACACCAAGGTCGTCAGCAGCCTGTCTTGCTCCAGGAGCCATCGTAGTGTTAAAGCCAAGCACGACCGCCGAGCTAGCTGCTGCCAAACTAATATCGTTTTCGGTGATTTCCCCAGGAGCAGAGAGGAGGATGCGGAGTTGGACTTCGCGTTGAGGTAGTTGAGCCAAGGAGCCGAGAATTGCTTCGAGGGAGCCTTGTACGTCTGCCTTGAGGATGATATTGAGTTCCTTGAGGTCGCCTTCCTTGACCTTCTCGGACAAAGTACCGAGGGTGACACGACGGGAAGCCATGGCCTGTACCAAGCGGGCTTGACGTTGATCCATGGTGCGTTGATCAGCGATCGCCCGAGCTTGTTTTTCGTCTAGATAGACTTCAAACTCATCACCTGCCGCAGGGACATCGCCCAGTCCGAGGACTTCGACGGCAAAGGATGGCGAAGCTTTATCGACGCGCACACTGCGATCGTCAACCATCGCCCTGACCTTACCAAAGGCAGCACCAGCCACGAAGATGTCACCCACACGCAACGTACCATTCTGGACGAGCAAGGTGGCTACAGGTCCCTTAGCCTTATCGAGGTGAGCTTCGATGACCGTGCCCTTAGCTGTACGGTTGGGGTTAGCTTGTAAGTCTTCGACTTCAGCAACCAGCAAGATCATTTCCAGTAAGGTATCAAGATTCTCACGCTTGATCGCACTGACGGGAACCATGATGGTATCGCCACCCCATTCTTCCGCAATAAGGGAATATTCCGTTAATTCTTGGCGAATGCGATCGGGCTGAGCCTCGATCTTGTCAACCTTGTTAATGGCAACAACAATAGGTACTTTCGCAGCACGGGCATGACTGATGGCTTCAATGGTCTGGGGTTGGACTCCATCATCGGCAGCAACAACCAGTACGGCAATGTCAGTAACCTTCGTACCACGCGCACGCATGGCGGTAAAGGCTTCGTGTCCGGGGGTGTCGAGGAAGACGATCTGCTGTTTCTGACCGTTATGTTCGACATCAACGTGGTATGCACCAATATGCTGGGTAATACCACCTGCTTCTCCTTGAGCCACCTTACTCTTACGAATGGCATCCAGCAATGTGGTTTTACCATGGTCAACGTGTCCCATGATGGTCACTACGGGAGGACGACGTTGAAGCTTATCAAGGTCGCCAACATCGATCATTTCCGTCTTGAGCGCTAGCTCTACGACCTCAGGATCATGTACCTCATAGCCCAACTCTGCCGCTACCATCTTGGCCGTACCGACATCAAGAGTCTGGTTAATATTCGCCATGATCCCCTTCATGAATAGGGTGCGAATTACCTCTGTCTCAGAAAGGACTAGACGCTTAGCAAGTACGGCTACGGTCATGCCCTCTTCGATCTCAACGGAAGTAGGCTTTTCAGGAATGACCTCGACTTGTTGGTGACGACGATCGCGACTAGGTGCGGATTTTCTACCCTTTTGCGTTGGTTTAATATCTGCCGCCATAGTTGGCTTCGATGGCACGGCGATCGCCTTAGGACGAGCCGCAGGACGAGCTAGGGACAGACTGATCTGCGCAAGCTCATTAGCTGCCTCAAGATCGGCGGCATCGTCATCATCATCAGCAAAGTCACGCAGATAGCGCTTGGGCTTGTTGAGACGATTCTTTTCTTTTAGCTCAAGAAGATCTTTTTCTTCTTCTTCCTTGGACTTGCCCTTACGCTTGTTGGCTTTATTCGGTAAGGTGGGCTTTTCTAAAAGTTCAGGCAATACGGGGGCAAACCCACCTACGGTTTCAGGCTTTTTGCCAGTTTTATCCGCAATGACGGGCTTTTCGGGAGCACGCATCAAGGTGGGCATCGGTGGACGCAAATTATGGGGTGGTTCGGTAGGAGCCGTGATTCCCCTTTCAATGAGTACCGAGTCCTTGACTAATTTTGGTCCACGGCTCTGCGGTCTGCCACCAGCAGGAATTGCCACAGGTTGTTCGACGGGTTTATTGAGCTTTGGTCTTTCGGGCTTGTTAACCTTTGCTGTTTCTTGATTCCCCTCCGCTGAAATTGCCGCAACCCTAGTCTGTTCAGACTTACTCTGGTTGGATTTTGCCGAAACTCGTGACTCATCGGATGGTCTGGCGGCAGGTGGCTTAGGCGCAATAATAACTTTAGGTGTGACCGCAGGCGTTTTGGGACGCTCTGGGGCAACGGGCTTGTTTAACTTAACTTGAGGCGGCGATACGCTCACTAAGGCTTGCTTGGGTGCTAGAGGGCGCTCGGTCTTTTCGGTCTGCGATCGCGGCTCTACCTTGGGAGTCTCCTTTCTTGGAGCCTGTTCTTTCGCAACGGCTGGTTCCTTGGGCGCTTGCTTGACTGGATTTGCCTTTGTTGCCGCCTCTTCAACTGGAGCCTTGACTGGGATCGCCACAGAAGCAGTCTTTTCTGGGGACTTGGGAGGGATAGGAGGCGCAATTAATTCCGATCTTGGAGCCGTGGGCTGAGGTTCTTTGATCGTTTTAGGAGTTACTGGTGGGGTCAATGCTGTTTCTGATGTCAATTCAATTTTGGACGCAGTAGTGGACGCAGTAGTGGTTTCGGGCAGATCGACCTCTAGGACAGAGGGACGAAGCGGAGGCTTAACTAATGGAGAAGCAGAGGGCATGGGCAAGGAAGGGTTAATAACAGCAGTTTTGGCAGGAGGTTCTGAGCTAAGCTCAGCGATCGCACTAGATGAATTCAGTGGGGGTGAATTAAGTGGGGGAGTGAGAGGAGGTACTGCTCCTACATTACCAGAGACAGGCGGAGTATTCAGACGAATCGTAGGCTTGGTAACGGCAAGAATTTGCTGCTTAGCAGTACGAGCCTCTGACTCTTTGGTCTTTGCCGCAGTCACAGATTTCTTTTCAGAAGCTCTGGGATCGGCAGTCTTAGGGTGTTGTTGAGGGGCTTTGATGCGTACCAATGCCGCCTCTGATTCTGTAATTGTACTACTATGACTTTTAACAACTATATTTAACTGTTCGCATACTGCGATTACATCTTTGGTGTCGAGGTCTAACTCTCGTGAGAGTTCATATAGTCGAACTCGATTGCTTATACTCATTGCTTACTCTGCCCTGCGTAACTGTTGTACACGATGAAATTGAATTTACATAGAAGTTGCTTCCTATCTTTTGCTAGGTTGAATTACATTGACTGAATTACATTGACCATAGTTAATCTTAGAAGCGCCTAGCTATCCCTGCGGCACAGGCTAGCCCGAATAGTTTTCAAGTCAGTTTCAATTTTTAGATGAAACTACTATAGCTATTATTACTCATACAACCTAGTAATATGAGAAGTTAGATAACTTAGCTCATAAAATTTGGCAAAATCTCATTCAGTTTACTAGCTCTTGTACATTAACCCTAAACACAATTTTTGAGAAGAGATTTTTTGGAATATAGCTCTTTATGTTGATATTAGGCTCAAATCCAGACAATGTAACACTTTGCTTGGTTTCACCTAAAGATTTAAGGTACTGTACTAATGCTCTGAGCAAGCTTTTAGGGCTTTTTAGGGGTTTTAGTTGGCTAACTTAATTGTCCTCACCTTTGATAGTTGTTTACATTAATTTACTTTAAGGTAGGATCGAATTGTCTCTCATGTTTTGTCGCTCTACTGTTTTGACTTGCTTTCCCGATTATTTTGATATTTAGTTTTGATAAGTACCTCAGCACAATTAAAATCCAGAGCTAAAACCTACGGCGCAAGCTGCGGCACAGGTTTTAGGGTTTTATATTTAGTTAAGCCCACTTACTTATTTAGTTTTGATGCTTAAGTCTTGATACTTAGTCTTGATACCTAGTCTTGATACCTAGTTTTGATATTTTGATATTTAGTTTTGATATTTATGACCAACGTACCCGTCTCCCGCATTCGTAACTTTTCAATCATTGCCCATATCGATCATGGTAAGTCTACGCTTGCCGATCGCTTGTTGCAATTTACAGGCACAGTGGCGGATCGGGATATGAAAGCGCAGTTTCTCGACAACATGGACTTAGAGCGAGAGCGGGGAATTACGATTAAACTGCAAGCGGCACGGATGCGCTATCAGGCTCTCAATGGTGATGAATACACGATTAATTTGATTGATACTCCAGGACATGTGGACTTTTCCTACGAGGTGTCGCGGAGTTTGGCGGCTTGTGAAGGGGCTTTGCTGGTAGTGGATGCATCGCAGGGCGTGGAGGCGCAGACTCTGGCTAATGTTTACTTGGCTCTGGCAAACGATCTCGAAATTGTCCCCGTTTTAAATAAGATCGATTTACCAGGAGCCGATCCCGATCGCATTGCCCATGAAATTGAAGAATTAATTGGCTTAGACTGTGCGGATGCAATTCATGCCTCGGCAAAACAGGGGATCGGGATTCGCGAGATCCTTGAGGCGATCGTTTTAAAAGTTCCACCTCCAAAGGATACGGTCGATCAGCCTTTACGCGCTTTGATCTTTGATAGCTACTACGATGCCTATCGAGGGGTAATCGTTTACTTTCGAGTGATGGATGGCACGGTCAAAAAAGGCGATCGCGTTAAGTTTATGGCTTCGGGACAGGAATATGTCATCGATGAACTCGGTATATTAGCTCCTGGACAAATCCAAGTTGACGAACTACATGCGGGTGAGGTGGGTTATCTAGCGGCGGCGATCAAGATGGTTGCCCATGCACGGGTCGGTGACACGATTACCTCTGCGATCGATGCTGCGCCTGAGCCATTTCCTGGGTATGAAGAAGCTAAGCCCATGGTTTTCTGCGGGATGTTTCCCACGGATGCCGATCAGTTTGAGGAATTACGTGAAGCTTTAACCAAGCTCAAGCTCAACGACGCAGCACTCAACTACGAACCCGAAACCTCAAACGCGATGGGCTTTGGGTTCCGTTGCGGATTTTTGGGGATGCTGCATATGGAGATCGTGCAGGAGCGGCTCGAACGCGAGTACAACCTCGATCTGATTGTGACAGCCCCATCGGTAATTTATCGAGTCACTACTAACACGGGCGAAATTTTAATGGTGGACAATCCCAGTGAGTTACCGCCACCCAACGCAAGACAATCGATCGAGGAGCCCTATGTCAAGCTCGAAATTATGACTCCCCAAATTTACATCGGTACATTGATGGAGTTATGTGTGGCAAGGCGGGGCGTATTTGTGGATACGAAGTACATCACCACGGAACGGGCTACCCTGATTTACGAACTACCCTTGGCGGAAATGGTGACGGATTTCTTCGATCAGATGAAGTCTCGCACCAAGGGCTATGCCAGCATGGAATATCAAGTCATCGGCTATCGTCCTAACGATCTTGTCCTTGTAGATATTCTCGTGAATGAGGAGCCTGTGGATGCCTTGGCTTGCATCGTCCATCGTGACAAGTCCTACAATGTCGGTCGGGCGCTGGTGTCGAAACTGCGGGAATTGATTCCCAAGCAACAGTTCCAGATTCCTATTCAAGCGGCGATCGGTTCTAAGATTCTTGCTCGGGAAAATATTTCAGCCTTGCGAAAGAATGTATTGAGTAAGTGCTATGGCGGCGATATTTCGCGGAAGAAGAAATTGTTAGAGAAACAAAAGAAAGGTAAAAAACGGATGAAGTCGATTGGAACCGTAGAAGTTCCACAAGCAGCGTTTATGGCAATTTTGCAACTGAATGGAGATTAGCCAATAAGTTGCCTAGGCAGCTTATACCAAATCACAAAATGGCGTAGCCATTTTGTGATTTTAAAACCCTTACTGTAGCTGGGCATAAAGCCCAAAAGAGGGTTACCGCACGGAGCGCGGCAACCCTCTTTTGGGCTTTATGCCCAGCTACTTACCGACGTGCGCCCAAGAAATCGAGTTTGCCCAGTTCCACCCCACAATGTCTGAGAATATCGTAGGCAGTCGTTACGTGGAAATAAACATTGGGCAAAATGAAGAACAATAAATAGGCTTGTCCCGCAAAAGTCATTGTCTCTTTTCCGATAGGTAAAGCGATTACCTTCTCTTCAGAACCATCAATCTGTTCGGGAGTAAAAGTCTCAATGAAACTAAGCACTTTGCGCAACTGATCGCCTAGCTCCGCAAATGTAGTTTCGTTATCTTCTAGGGCAGGAGCTTCTGTGCCAGCCAATCTTGCTATGCCACGTCTCGCAATATCCGACGCAATCTGAACTTGGCGGCTGAGAGGCAACATATCAGGATACAAACGGCTGGCAATTAGTACTGAAGGATCGATCTTTTTGGCTTCAGCATGGGCAGCCCCCTTTTCGAGAATTGCGATTAAATTATTTAGCGATCGCACTACGGAAGGCACTGCAACCTGATACATCGAAATGGTCATTACCGATTCTCCAGTTTCTTGATAAATTAATCTTTGTAACGCAGTCATCACTATAACAGATCGCTACTTCATCTTCGTTCTATGGGGAATTGGTATTATCCCAATTGAAGAAATGGCTACGCCATTTCTTCAATTGAAAAACCTTGATAGCTGTGTGGCGTTGCTTTGCAACGCCACATAGCTATCTCTATACGTCAAACTCTTCTCAAGTTAATCTCACGTCAACCTTTGATATCGCATTCCTGGATAAATGGCGATCGCCCCGATTAGTTCTAATTGGGTTAAGGTTCCTAACACTTCCCCTGAAGGGATTTTAGTTTGTTCGACAATCCAATCTAAGCCCACGGGGTCACCGAAACCGATCGCTTGGAGAATGGTTTGTTGCATGGGAGGCAAATCGGTAATGGCGATCGTTGGTGTAGGCGTATCTAAATTCGGCAATGTTCCTAAGGCTTCTAGTAATTCATCTACACCTAAAATGGCCTGTGCGCCTTTGCCCAATAGGTTTAAGCAACCTCTTGCTTCATTCACTTCAAGGGAATTAGGTAAGGTATAGACATCGCGTCCATACTCATTTGCCTGATAGGCGGTGATTAAGGCTCCCGATCGTTCGGGTGCTTCCATCACCAAGGTAACGCGGCTGAGCCCTGCGATAATGCGATTGCGGGCTGGAAAATGTTTTTTGTCAGGAGGAGTCCCTTGGGGATATTCGCTCAAGACTAGCCCTGAAGCGAGGATCTGCTCGTAAAGAGACTTGTGCTTGGGGGGATAAAAGCGATCAACCCCCGTTCCCATTACCGCTAAGGTCTGTCCCCCAACTTCCAAACAGGCTCGATGGGCTTCGCCATCAATGCCTTCCGCCATACCAGAGATAATTGTAAATCCGTGACTGGCTAAAGCGGAAACAAGTTTTTTCGTCCAACGCTTCCCGTAGGGAGTGGCGCTGCGCGTACCGACGATCGCGATGGTATTGCGTTCGTTCCAAGTGGTGAGATGCCCTTGATAATAGAGAATTGGTGGCGGATCGGGAATTTCCCATAGTAGTTGAGGATATTCGCGATCGCTAGGTGTCCAAAAATTGAGATTGCGATGCTCATGTACCGCCAATAAAGACAGGGGCTCCACCTCACCCTGAGCCTGTCGTATGGATTCAAGGGTCTGACCGCCGATCCCTTCGACTTCTTGTAGAGCGCTTGCGGAGGCTTGCCAAGCCTCGGACATGGAACCAAAGGATTGATACAGACGCTTGGTTAATACTGACCCAATGCCGCGTATCTGCGACCATGCTAACCAATAGGCTCTTTCGGAATTGGGACTGAGATTCATGGGTTTTAACAATTATTGCCCTAAATGTTCGATACCATATTCGATACGAGTACTAACCGTGGCGATGTCTAACTCACTATCGATTGTTAGTAATTTCTGTTTATAACCGTAATATTCCAATAGAGGAATAGTCAATTCAAAGAACTGCTCGATGCGCTTTTGCACGATCTCAATCCTATCGTCAGAGCCACCACGGGCTCGCGATCGCTGCATTAATGTCTCTTCAGAAGCCTGTAAATAGATCGCATAGTCAAGGGGAGTCGCTAATTCATCTAGCAGAAAATCTAACTCCTCGGCTTGAAAAGCTGTACGGGGATAACCCTCTAAAATCCATCCGTGCTGGGCATCTGGCATTCCTAAACGCGATCGCACTAGCTCGATCGTGAGACGATCGGGAACGAACTCACCAGCATCAACAAATCTTTTTACTTCTAAGCCCAGATCCGTGGCGTTTGCGATCTCTAAACGCAAAATTTCGCTAGTTGAGATCGCAGGCAAGCGTAACCGAGCCTGTAAATGTAGAGCTTGGGTAGTTCGTCCTGAACCCGATGCACCTAATAGAACGATTCTGGTCATAGGACTAAGCCATCACATGTTTAAAAAAGGCGATCGCTTCTTTAAGGGAATTGATAAAGGTATCAATTTCCGCTTTAGTGTTATAGAAATAGACGCTAGCTCTTGCCGTACCGCTAATTCCTAAAAATCGATGGAGGGGCTGTGTACAGTGATGTCCCGAACGGATCGCAATGCCATCTTGATCGAGCATGGCTGATAGGTCATTGGCATGGATGCCATGATCGAGGGAAAAGGATGCCAAACCTGCGCGATGGTGGCGCGGCCCGTAAACCTTGATATCAGGAATATCATCGAGATAGTCCATCATGTAATTAATTAATTCCTGTTCGTAATCGTGGATTTTATCCATCCCGATCGCCATTAAATAATCTACTGCTGCACCCAGAGCGATCGCTTCACCAATGGCAGGTGTACCCGCCTCAAATTTGTGGGGCAAACCCGCATAGGTAGAATGATCGAGAAACACATCAGCGATCATTTCTCCACCACCCATGAAAGGAGGCATCTCTAGTAAGAGGTCGCGTTTGCCATAGAGAAAACCAATTCCCGTGGGCGCACACATTTTATGTCCTGAAGCAACTAACCAATCGCAATCAAGTTTCTGTACGTCAATCGGCATGTGGGGGACGCTCTGGCAAGCATCCAACAAGACCTTCGCTCCTTGGGCATGAGCCAAAGCAATTATCTCTTCCACTGGATTTACACAGCCAAGGGTATTGGAAACATGGACGATCGCCACTAGTTTCGTTTTCGCATTAAGTAGCGATTTAAATTGTTCTATGCTCAGTTCGCCTGTAACCGTAGGTTCGAGAAACTTGAGAACTGCCCCCGTTCTTTGGGCGATTAACTGCCAAGGCACGATATTACTGTGATGCTCCATTACCGAAAGGATGACTTCATCACCCGCCTTCAGATTTGTCCATCCCCATGTATAGGCAACGAGATTAATTGCTTCGCTGGCATTGCGGGTATAAATAATTTCTTCAGAGGACTTTGCCTTAACAAATTTGGCTACTTTGTCCCGCGCTCCTTCATAGGCATCGGTGGCGCGGGCGCTGAGGGTATGTGCGCCACGGTGAACATTGGCATTGTCATGTTCGTAATAATATTTCCAAGCAGCGATTACTGACTTGGGTTTCTGAGAACTGGCGGCATTGTCAAAATAAATGAGGGGCTTATCATTGACCTCTTGATCTAAAATTTCAAAATCCGCTCTGACCCGATCTGCCAAGGTCTTTTCGTAGGTTAATGTCATGAGGCTTACATAGTTGCTGTCGTAACTGCTACCTGTATTTTAACAGTTCCAAACCCAAAAAGAACGGGGTGGTGAATGGGGAGTCGAAACCCAGAAGAGTGTTGCGGCGCTTTGCGCCGCAACACTCTTCTGGGTTTTATGTCTTAACATAACTGGCTATAGCTGTAATTGGCGATTTAATTGATGACTCTCTAATTGGCTATTTTCCAGATTTTTACCTTACCATCGAGACTGCCACTGATCAGCAATTTCCGATCTTCGCTAAATTCTACCGAGGAAACGCCGCGCTCGTGCTGCGATAAAACTTGCGGTGTTCGCTTTTCTTTTAAGTACCAGATACGTACGGTTTTATCGGCACTGCCACTGGCTAATAAACGATCGTCGCTACTAAAGGCGATCGTATGGACTTCTCCCGTATGTCCTGTGAGCAAATCCTTGAATTGCCCTGTTTTCCCATCCCATAGGCGGATCGTATTATCTTCCATGGCACTAGCGATCGTTTTTCCATCATTGCTATAGACGATCGATCGCACGGAGCTACCAGTCTCTACTAGAGTTTTAATCGCTTTTCCTGTTTCGACATTCCATAGGCGGATTGCACCATCCTTAGAGCCGCTAATCAAAAATTTACCATCGGGAGTAAATGAAACATCGTAAACCCAAGATGTTTCCGATAGAACGTTGATTAACTTCCCTGTTTCGGCATTCCAAAAACGGATCGTCCGATCGCCGCTCGAACTGGCGATCGTTTTTCCATCGGGGCTGAAAATGGCTGTATAGACTCTTTCCTGATGTCCTTCCAGTTTGTTTAACAGCTTACCTGTGGCAACATCCCAAATAATTACAGTGCGATCGTCGCTGGCACTGACTAACCTTTTGCCATTAGGGCTATATTGGATGTCATAGACCCGCCCAGTATGTCCTTTGAGGGTCTGCAATTTTTTACTGGTTTGTAAGTCCCATAGCTCGATAATCCGTTCGGAACTTGCACCTGCTAAGATGCGGCTATCAGGACTAATGGTCACGCCATAAATGGCATCCTTAGAGCCATTTATCGAAAATTCCTTAATCAGAGTGGGAAGAGAACTCGATGCATTGGTGGAGAGTGTTGGTGCGGGAGAGGGTTCGGAAGGTTCGGAACTTTCTGGGGATAGGTCTGGATTGTTAGGATTAGAGGGTTTGTGGGAATACCCAAAGGTGAGAATCAGGGCTGTAATAACGATCGCGCCGAGGGTAACAATGCCTAAGCCGATGTGCCAAGGCTGAAAATGTCGCCAGATACTCTCTTGGGCTTGAGATTGGGAGGTTTGAGCTTGGCGATCGCGTATGGGTTCCTCTGGGTCACGACTATAGGAATTCCGTCTTTGATAGTTTTCCGCGCTCATCAGAACGGTTGGCAAACTGTGATTGACTTTGGAGACGGGATAGCGATTCACAAACTCGGCAATTTCCCGATACACATGTTCGGCACTAGGATAGCGTTGCCGAAAATCAAACCGCACCATTTTGGAGAGAATGTCGGCAAATTCAGGATAGACCTTCGGAGCGGATGCTCGCCACAAAATTTCAAGATTATCATCCTTCGCAAGATGATTGGGCGGGATTCCTGTGAGGGCTTGAATCCCAATCATTCCGATCGCATAGATATCGCTGGCAAATTTTGGCTCTCCATGAGCCTGCTCGCTGGGCATATACCCTGGAGTGCCAATGCCTACGGTGTAGCCCGTATCCGCCTGTGCTGCTAATACGGCTGTGGGTGTAACAATTTGCTTGACAACGCCAAAATCAATTAAAAAAAGCTGTCCATCCCGCCGACGAATGATGTTTTCAGGTTTAATATCCCGATGAATGACATTATTTTGATGAACAAAACTGAGAACGGTTAAGAGACTTTGTAATAGATCGGCAACGGCGAACTGTTCCCAAATTTTACCGCGCGGGAGTTCGTAGCTGAGATCTTTGCCATCGATATATTCTTGAACTAAATAAAATTCGGATAGTTCTTCAAAGTGGGCAAATAGTTGGGGGATTTGGGGATGGGTTCCTAGACGATAGAGAACTTGAGCCTCGGTCTCAAAAAGCCTTCGCGATAGTTGCAAGACGCTAGCTTCTTGAATATGCGGACTTAGCCTTTTGATGACTCGAATGGGGCGATCGGGAAGATGTAAGTCTTGTGAGAGATAGGTCTCGCCAAATCCTCCACCACCCAATCGTGCTGTCACTTCGTAATGACCACCGACTATTTGACCTACTGTAAGACTCATAAGTTATTTATGGGTATGTCTTAGATGCGATTGCGATCTTGATAATTAAAAAACAGAGTCAAATCCTGCGGCTTACACAACGTTCGCTACAGGTTCTTGGATTTTATCTTTAAATTGTGCCCAGATACTTAAGTAAGTGGGCTTAATTAAATATAAAACCCTAAAACCTGCGGCGTACGCGCAGCGTGCGCCGCAGGTTTTAGATGTGGATTTTAATTATGCTGAGGTACTTAACATCTCTTGCAGAGCGTACCGCCCGCTACGCGGGCGGTACGCTCTCTAG
>NZ_SELU01000046.1:0-44106 GCF_006861605.1 Pseudanabaena sp. UWO310
TATAAAACCAGAATCGGTGGCGCGGCTCCGCCGCGCCACCGATTCTGGCAAATCTGGATTGGTATCTTATTCTCTCGCAAGTCCCTTATACCTAGGTCGATCGCAATTTTTTCTGTAATAAAAATCTCCTTGGTTTTCTAAGCAGCCAATAGTTTAAGTTTCCCTCGCGGTCGTACATTTGATAACCTACGCGATCGTATAGATTGCGAGCGGTTTGGTTATCCTCGAGAACATGCATATACAACTGCGAATATCCCCATTGCTTGACCGTTCCTTCTGCTGCTAGCAAAAGTTGTTTCGCTACTCCCCGTCGCCGCCAATGGGGATGGACGGCTAAGTTAAAAATATAGGGATGTTGCTGCATTTCCCGACCGAGCCAAAAATTTTGATGTCCTTTAGTGGGGACATAGCGCATACAAATCTCAAGGGTAGCGATCGGTAAAGACTTGTTAGCAGGATGGGTGGCAACCAGACAGGCATAGCAGGGCGTTTTTTCCCCAAAGCGACTGCTAAGGTCGAGCATGATGCCATAGCGCAGGAGCGGATAGACCATATCAACAAAGCATCGGTGCAAAAAATGGACTTGGCGATCGACGCTACGATAAAAGCTCTCAGTCAAGATCTCGGATACATAACCAACATCTCTCGGGTTAGCTTGACGAATGGTAAACGAAGGAAATTGGCTTGGCACATTTAGCGCTAACGGCTTAGCGAAAATAAATTAACGATCTCAGTTATTATCGCTAAATAGGGTTAATAACTGAGCTAATCGCTCAGTTACTTATCATAATTATTTTAGCCAGCGATCGCCAATGCCCAACCCCGAAACTCCCATCTATAGCCCCAGTAAGATCCGTCCGCGCAAGCAGTTTGGGCAACATTGGCTGCGCAGCGATGATGTCCTCAACAAAATTTTACGTGCGGGGCAATTGCAACCAAGCGATCGCATTTTAGAAATTGGTCCTGGTACGGGTAATCTCACCCGGTTGCTCCTGCCTTTTGTGGAGTCACTGACCGCCGTGGAAATTGATCGCGATCTTTGTGAAAAGCTGCGTAAAACCATGACACAAAAGAACTTTCAACTAATTGAAGGGAGCATTCTCGACATTCCCCTTCCCGCAGAAACCAACAAAGTCATCGCCAATATTCCCTACAACATTACTGGCGAAATTCTGAAAAAACTATTGGGGACATTGTCCGAACCAGTTCATCAGTTTGAGCAAATTGTGCTGCTCGTGCAAAAGGAAATTGGCGATCGGCTGGCTGCGAAAGCAGGACATAAGGCGTACAATGCCCTCAGCGTTAAGATTCAATACCTTGCGGAATGCCAGTTTATTTGTGATGTTCCTGCGACTGCTTTTTATCCACCCCCAAAAGTTAATTCGGCAGTTGTCCGCATTATTCCGCGTCCCACACCTACCCCAGCCAGCAATCCGAAATTCTTAGATCGATTGCTCACACTGGGTTTTGCCACGAAGCGCAAAATGTTGCGGAATAATCTGATCTCGGAGATTGATCGCGATCTTTTGGTGCTTATTTTGGAAAATATGGGCATTAACGCGCAGGTGAGAGCCGAAGATCTCGATGTCGCTCAGTGGGTAGCTTTGAGTGAAGCTGTAATTAAATCAAAGTCTTTAAATGATTAGGATTTACCCAATAACTCATCATACCAATGCCCAAAATGGCAACGCCATTTTGGGCATCTTAAAACCTTACTGGGTTTAGTTTTTAATTCACAAAAGTGTTGTCACACTTTCGTGAATTGGTATTACTACCGCCAATAAAAACCAAAAGAGAGAGGCGGCGCGAAGCGCCGCCTCTCTCTTTTGGTTTTTAGTTTATTCTTTAGTCAGCCCTAACTATGACCTAACCGATGAAAATAGTCACCCAACTTGCTCTAGTTGCACTGTTATGGATTGGCGTAATCAATACAGGCTCACTTGGAAGTTCAGATACCGATTTTCGATTGCAAATGGCTCATGCTTGGTGGACGGGAACTCCAGAGGTTTCTCCAGATTTTAAACCTATTATTCGTGGAGAAATTGGTGGCGGACTCATGGGAACGGGTGGAAAACGCTATATCAATTATGATTTGGGTCAGTCGATGCTGATGCTTCCTGCGGACTGGATCGGAACGCAACTGCATCGATTTATCCCCAACAGATCCGCCATACCTGAACTATATTTACGGCGTTTAATTGTGAGCTTCTTAATTTTTGTCCCCCTCAATGTGGCAATGGTTATAGCTTGTTTTTATCTATTAAGACTTTTTGAGTTTGAAGAAAAACTTGCAGGTTTAACGAGCATCGTGATGCTCATGGGAACGACAGTTCTAAATTATGCTCAAATCCACCAACAAAATAATCAAATTCTTCTCTTAACCTTGACTAGTTATGCTCTTTCCCTCGCCTATTTACAAAGGGGAAAATATCAGTTTTTGATAGGTAGCGGCTTGTTAATGGGAATTGCTGTTTTAATTCGTAACACCAGTATTATTAATGCTTTTACTTCTTTAATGTTTCTCCTTGGTTGTATTGCTTATCAAAGCCGTAATAGATATAAAATATGGCAATGTGTATGGCTGTGGACTACGGGATTTTTACCGATCGCCTTATTTGACAGAACCCTTGCTTTCTTTCGGTATGGAAACTTCTGGGCTACAGGTTCCAGTGTTTTTATGCAAACGCAGGCTACCGATCCATTTTTCGCGCAGTTACCTGCACTTCCTCCTAACTATCCCCTGATTAATTCACCTGAAGTTGGCATTTTGGGCGTGCTTTTTGCTCCTGCCAAAAGTATCTTTATTTACGATCCATTGTTGATTCCATGCTTAGTGATCGCATTTTTGACTTGGAAGATGCTGCTGCCTTATATGCGGTGGTATTTAATTGTAAATATCTTTAACTTAGTGATGTTTTTGATATTAACAAGCAAGGTCGAGTTTTGGAGCGGTGATGTTGCTTGGGGTGCTAGATACCATGTTACATCCGTACATCTTATAATAGTTCCTCTCCTCGCATTATTAATCCAAAGATGGCAAAATCAGAAAATCAAAAACTGGTTTATTGCTGCTTTGATTGCTATTAGCATAACGATTCAAATTATTTCGGTAGTTATGCCCAATAATTTAGAGGTGGCACAGACCTTAATTAGAGGAGAGAAAACAACAAATACCTTTACGTTGGGACGGAGAACGACAAATATTCTCTGCCTTTTTAATAATAGTTTCTCAGATGAATGTACGGATAAAATTTTGCAAAATTCCATTCTGAGTGAAGCCCAAAAAAATCAATTGCAATATGATAATAGAATGGTTTTTTTACCCTTTAATATGGGGAGTAAACTCAACTCAAAGATCGTAACAACGCTTGTATTATCTATGTGGATTATGGTTTTATTGACGGCTATTTTTGCCATTACAAATTTTTGTTGGCAGCTATCGCGGGCATAACTTATGATTTATAGCTATAGTTATACTAAAGCTCAAAATGGCTACGCCATTTTGAGCTTTGAGAACCCTTACTGGGTTTGGTTTTCAATTCACGAAAGTGTGACAACACTTTCGTGAATTGGTATTACTTAATAAGTCAGGACATCAAACCCAATAGAGAGTTGCGGCGCTTTGCGCCGCAACTCTCTATTGGGTTTTGTCCTAACATTACTGACTATAGCTATATCAGTAGTTCAGTATAATTAAAAACCAAAACCAGAGAGTGTACCGCCCGCATAGTGGGCGGTACACTCTTCTAGGTCTTAGCTACTTATCAATAATTCGCATCATGACTAGTTTCCATAGCTCCTCAATACCGATCGCCATGACGATTGCTGGTTCCGATAGTGGCGGAGGTGCAGGGATACAGGCGGACTTACGTACCTTTTCCTTTCATTGCGTTCATGGGACGAGCGTGCTTACCTGCATCACAGCCCAAAATACTCAGGGAGTTACCAGAGTCGATGCCATGTCACCTGAAGCCGTGACTGCTCAATTTGAAACAGTGATGGTTGATATGCGGGTAGGAGCCATTAAAACGGGAATGCTTCTCAATCAAGAGATTGTTAAAACTGTGGCAAAAAAGTTCGTTGCCTTTGGTTTGGGAAATGTGGTGGTCGATCCTGTGATGGTGTCGCGGACAGGGGCGCAATTGCTAGATGATGCTGCGGTAAAGACAATGAAGGATCTCTTGATTCCATTAGCAGCGATCGCCACTCCCAATCGTTATGAAGCGCAGATTTTAGCGGAAATGGAAATTCACACCTTGGGGGATATGCAAACTGCGGCTCAGCAAATTTATAAATTGGGAGCGCGATCGGTATTGATTAAGGGAGGAGCGATGAGTGGCTCACTCAAGGCGGTGGATGTGTGGTTTGATGGCGATCGCTTTGAGGTTTTACAGACAGAAGCGATCGATACTCAGCATACCCATGGAACTGGTTGCACCCTGTCAGCGGCGATCGCTGCTAACTTAGCGCTGGGTAAGCCCCATTTCCAAGCAGTGCAAGAGGCAAAAAATTACGTGACGGAAGCCCTGAAATATGGACTAGCGATCGGTCGAGGACAGGGACCCGTCGGACATTTCTATCCATTGTTAAAGCTGTAGCCATTTGTCCTAAGACAAATGGCTACAGCTAAGTCGTTCGGCATAATTAAAAACCAAAACCAGAGAGCATACCGCCCGCGCAGCGGGCGGTATGCTCTTCTAGGTTTTAAGTTTACTTATGCCTAGCTACTTATAACAACTTAAGAGATAGCTAGAGCGAATCAAAACCCCAAAGATGAGTGGCGGCGCGAAGCGCCACTCATCTTTGGGGTTTTATATTTGATTGCGCCTAGCGACTTAATCAAAATTTAGACTTTAAACCCGATGACTCATGCTGATATTAAAACTGATGCATAGCCGATCTTCATCGCTGAGATTGACTTCTACGCCGTGATTTAGCCAACTGGGGAAAATGATCATCGTTCCTTCCGTTGCCTTGTAGGTAATCTTTTGGATCGTCCAAGGCGTGAGTTCGGCGATCTTAGGCATAAACATATGGGCGACATCGCGAGGATCGCGAAAGAAAATACCACCGCAATTCTCAGATGCTTTCACATAATAAACACCGCTCAATATGGAATTGGGGTGATTGTGCAAAAAATTAGAAGCAAATTTGGGATTGATAATTGCCCAACAGTTAGCCACAAACATAGTGAATCTTTGGAGGTCAAAGCCCATTTCTTGCCCAGCCTCTAAAGCATTATTGATGGCAATATTGACGATCGCTTGAAATTCTGGCTGTTGATGTAGGTAGTCTTTGCTATGCCATCCTAAAGAATTAGACCAATTTAATCCCTGAGTATCTTTCTGGTGCTCGTTGTAAATCGCGGGGAGCAATTTTTGATTTAGTTCTTGATAGTTTGGTACTTCAAAGTGCCAGATGGGCGTAGGAAACCAGTCATCACGCTTCATTATCGTTATCGTCTCGTTGTCGTCTATATATGCTGCCAGTTTTATCTTATAGCTCCCGTCACCTGTATCAGGACATAAAACCCAAAATAGTATTGCCGCGCTCCGCGCGACAGAACTATTTTGGGTTTTATGTCCTAATCCCTTCCCAGTAAAGAATTAGATGTTGCGGCGCTTTGCGCCGCAACATCTAATTCTTTACTTTAGTTATGGCGCTTAGCTCACCACTTTGCCGAGAACGATCAAGCTTTGGGCGATGCCATCTAGCTCGGCAATTTGTGGTAAATTTCCCCATTCCGTAAAACCAAAGTTCTTAAATAGGCGCAGGCTGGGATGATTGTGGGCAAATATAAAACCGACCAGCTTAGAAATATTTAACTGTGGACATTGCCCGATCGCATGATTGAGCAATTGCTTGCCGATCCCTTGGTTTTGATAGGTAGGCTCGATGTAAATGCTTACTTCGGCGGTTTTGTGATAGGCCGGACGACCATAAAACATTTGCAGACTGAGCCAGCCCACAATTTGTTCGTTGCGATCGCTGTAAATATGGCGATCGCCGACAGACATCACCCAGACAGGATAGCGATCGTCATGGGAGCGAAACCAAGCGCGACGGCTTTCCACCGTAATCGGTTCGAGATCGGCGGTAGCAAGACGGCTAGGAATGGCAGCATTATAAATCTCAATAATGGAGGATAGATCTGCCTCGACTGCCAACCGAATCTGCATAACTGGTTACTCCTAAACTAGAAAATGCTATCAAATTTCCCAAAATATAACGCTTTGTAATAAATATCTAGGCATAAGTAACCCAAAAATAGGGAGCGTACCGCCCGCGTAGCGGGCGGTACGCTCCCTATTTTTGGGTTTAATCTCTGGGTTAATCATTGGGTTTTGGTTTATGATTGCAGTGATACTCATCGCCGTTGTTATGGAATTATTTGCTGGGTTACTTACGACGGTTTTAGGCATAGCTGGCGCACCTGGAATTGCGATCGACAAAATTGCAACGGACTATTTGCGCAGTCAAATCGTGCGAGCCGATGTCCTAGAGGTGCGTGTTGATAATGCTCCTAACTATCAGATTCTTTTAGGTAATGTCGATCGCATTCGTGTTGCGGGGCGAGGGGTTTTCGTTTTAGAGTTTTTACGGATCGATCAGGTCGATTTGGAGACCGATCCGATCAGCATCGATCCCAGTTCTTTGCAGTCTGGCAAAATTGTGTTGCGGCGACCATTACAGGCTGCTGTCCGCTTGGTCTTGCGTTCTGAAGATATCAATACGGCGCTGCGATCGCCCGATGTGCAATCTTCCTTTAAAAATCTGAGCATTGATATTTCGGGAACTAATAAAAACCCTGAAATTTTAGATTTGCTCAATCCTGAAGTAACTTTTTTAGAAGGCGATCGCGTAAGGCTGGCGGCAACATTACAGGCGCAACCGACCCCCGCTAAGCCCAACCCCAAGAAGCTCGATGTCTCATTGAATGCCGAACTAAAAACCATCGGGGGCACAAAACTGCAAATTGTTAACCCACAAATTGAATTGTCAGGAACGCCGATCCCCAATCGGATTGCTACGGCTTTTACCAATGGATTGAATAAAGTCCTAGACTTGCGACAACTGGAAAGTAAAGGCATCACCGCTAGAGTTCTCAAACTAGAACTGACGGCAGGAAAAATGCAAGTTATTGGCTTTGCCAAGATGGATGCTATTCCCAATCAATAGGCGCAATCATGAGTCAATGCCTAAATCCGCAATGCAACTATCAAAACCCTGATCGGATGTTGAGTTTTTGTAGTCATTGTGGCTCTAAACTCAAGATTGGCGATCGCTATCGGGCGATCGGGATTTTGGGGCAAGGCGGTTTTGGCAAAGCTTTTATGGGTATTGACGAAGCGCTGCCATCGCAGCCCAATTGTGTCATCAAACAGTTCTGTCCCGCCGATCTAAACAGTGCCGCCAAAGCTGCCGAGCTATTTCAACAGGAAGCCGTGCGCCTTGATGATCTGGGAAAGCATCCTCAAATCCCCACATTGTTTGCCCATTTAGAACATGATGGTCGGCAATACCTGATTCAAGAATTTATCGATGGACAGGATTTGTTAAAGGAATTGCAAGGACAAGGGACGTTTAGTGAAGCCAAAATTCGGATGTTATTGAGCGACCTATTGCCGATCCTGCAATTTATTCACGATCGCCAAGTTATCCATCGCGATATTAAACCCGAAAATATTATTCGCCGCCGACTTGCCATTGCCTCTGGTGCGGTTACGGCGGGAAGTCATGTGTTAGTTGACTTTGGCGCGGCAAAGTTTGTGACGGCAGGGATGGAGACGGGCACACGCATCGGCAGTGCGGTATATATTGCCCCAGAGCAGGCAAGGGGAAAAGCCATATTTGCTAGCGATATCTATAGTTTAGGCGTGACCTGTATTCACTTGTTGACCAATGTTTCTCCCTTCGATCTGATGGATATGGATGGTACTTGGATCTGGCGAAATTTTTTAGGGAATACGAACCTCAATCCCCAGCTCGGTCGGGTGCTGGATCGAATGATTGCTTCTTCTCCCAGTCAGCGCTATCCTACGGCTCAAGCCGTACTTCAGGATCTTCAAAGTCTCCAAAGTCTCCAAAGTCTATCGGCTCCCTCTCCTATGAGCTATGCACCTCAATTTGGGAGATTGCGCCATCAAAAAGCGATCGCCAAAACGCAGATCGTCCCGATCGCTCCCAGCCCCAAACCACCGCCGATCGCGATTGCTCCTCGATTGTCGCAATTTTCCTTTGAGATGGCGTTAGTGAGTGTCAATCACGGGATTGGCAAATTCATCAACCATCCTTTGCAAATCAAGACAATATCAAAGAACAGACTTGCCTATATTGAGAGCTTAGGTAACTTGCAAGGGATGGCGATCGGCTTAGAAATGGTATTCATCCCCGCAGGCAAATTTGCGATCGGTTCGCCTTCGGATGAAGCCGATCGCCGTGAAGAAGAGAGTCCGCGTCATATTGTGAATCTCGCTCCCTTCTTTATGTCGCGCTTTGCCATTACCCAAAGACAATGGAAAGCATTAATGGATAATAATCCCGCTATGTTTATTGGCAATAGCGATCGCCCCGTGGAAATGGTGTCATGGGACGATGCTCAGTCCTTTTGTCAGAAACTTGCCGAACGTACTGGTCGCCCCTATCGGTTGCCGAGTGAATCGGAATGGGAATATGCTTGTCGGGCGGGGACGGTCACAGCCTTTGGTTTTGGGGAAACGATCGCCGCAAATCTGGCTAATTACAATGGTGCAAGCCCTTACAAATATGCACCTCAAGGCATTAGTAATGCGGCTACGACCGAAGTTGGTTCCTATCCCGCCAATGCCTTTGGCTTGCACGATATGCATGGCAATGTGTGGGAATGGTGTATGGATGTCTGGCATGATGATTACGACCTATTGCCCAAGGATGGGAGCGCTTGGATGACAGGAGGCGATCGCAGTTGTCGCGTCGTACGGGGTGGCTCATGGCGCGATCCTGCCCATTATTGTCGCTCCGCTAAGCGTTATAAAAATGTCACTAATCAAGGCGATCGCTATACGGGTTTTCGGATTGCCGTGACGTTAGCGATTCCTTAGCCGATGCTTTCTCTAGTCAAAGATTGCCGCGCAGAGCGCGGCAATCTTTGGCAAATTCTCAAGTTAAGAAATGGCTACGCCATTTCTTAACTTGAGAATTTGCCAGCTTAACCCGAACTGACGTTATACCAATTCACGAAAGTGTGGCAACACTTTTGTGAATTAAAAACTAAACCCAGTAAGGGTTTTCAAAACACAAAATGGCGTAGCCATTTTGTGTTTTGGTATTAATTTACGATCGCAGATGGGAACTAACCTGTAGGAGAGCCTTTTCTAACTGAGCAAAACTAATGGGCTTGCTGATATAGCTATCCATGCCTGCGGCTAAATATTTGTCGCGATCCTCCTGCGATGCGTTGGCGGTCACAGCAATGATATGGGGACGAGAGCTTTGATTCCATTCTGCGATGATTCTTTTAGTAACCTCGATGCCATCCATTTCAGGCATCTGAATATCCATCAAAATCACATCATAATGCTTCGCTCGTAACTGAGTCAGCACATCTAATCCATTATTGACGGTATCGGGTTCGTATCCGAGTGTTTGCAGGAATTTCTGAATGAGAATTTGATTGAATTGGACATCTTCGGCAATTAAAATGCTCAAGGGTAAGGTGGAGGCTAACTTGACCTTATTGACGGGAACAGGACGCTCCCGTTCAATTTGCACCTCCGAACTCGTGATGTCATCGGTGGCTGGGGCGATCGCGAGCATCGGTGCTGCGGGCGAGATTTGGTATTCAGTCTTCCGTTCCGTTGGCGGTTCCGTTAAATTCAGGGCAAAATTAAAGGTACTTCCGCGATCGGGGGTGCTGCTTACGCGGATTTCTCCGCCCATCTGCTTGACCAGATTTTGGCTAATGGCAAGCCCTAAGCCCGCGCCTTGCTGATTCCTTTTTGATGTACCTACTTGCTCAAAGGGTTGAAAGAGCTTCTCCAGATCGTTGGCGGCAATGCCAATACCCGTATCTGTAACCGTAAATTGAATTAATTCGATGGGGGATTCCGTCAGGCTGGTTTGGACTCTTTGGACTCTATTGATGGTTAAGGTAATTCTGCCATGATTCGTAAATTTGATGGCATTACTGAGGAGATTGAGCAGAATTTGTCTTAGGCGTTTTTCGTCGGTATAAACCGTGGTGGGCAAATCTTCGGCAAACTGGGTTGTCAGGGTGAGATTTTTGGCGATCGCTCGAGCAGACACCATGCCCACGGTTACTTGGAGAAATTCAAGGAGAGCGACAGGATTTAAAGCGATCGCCATTTTTTTGGCTTCAATTTTGGAAATATCTAAAATATCTTCAATTAATGAGAGGAGGTAGTCTGCCGATTGATAAATGATTTCCAGATATTGACGGGACTCGTCATCTAAATTAATGTTCTCGCGCAGGATTTGCGAAAAGCCCATGATCGAATTGAGCGGGGTGCGTAATTCGTGACTCATGCTTCCCATGAATTCGCTTTTAGCCAAATTTGCTGTTTCGGCAAGCATCATTGCCGTTGATAGCTCTTGGTTTTTAATGACTAGCTGCAACTTTTGCTGATTGCGTTCGGTGATATCCTCGATCGCAATTAAGATCATCTGACCGATATTGGGGCGATCGATCTGACAGGCATTGAGTAATACGGTGCGATTGCCCAATTGCGGAAAATTCTGGGTAAGTTCGTAATTCTGCACCGTAATATCTAGCAGCAGAATTTCAGTGAGGAGCGATCGTAGTTTGGGGATATTCCATTCGCCCTGACCAATGGTAAAAATCGATTGATTTTCGGTCTGGCTGGGGCTCATTTGGAAAATTTGATAAAAGGCATGGTTGGCGGTTAATACCTGCATCTCCGCATTAAGTACCACCAGAGGCTGGCGCAAAGTCTCAATGATCGCCGCCGCATAATTGCGGGAAGATTCCAGCTCAAGGGCATTGCGTTTGATCAAGTCGATATCAATCAAGCTGATCACAACCCCATCAATGTGATTGTCGGTGGTGCGATAGGGACGAATTCTTAAGCTATACCAACGCCCCGATAGATCTTTAACTTCCTGCTCGTAGGGAATCAAAGTATCAATGACCGTTGTAATCAAGGTTCTGATATGGGGAATATCGAGATTATTTTGAATATCGCTAAAGGGTCGCCCCACATCGCTGGGAATTAAATTAAAAGATTGCTCCGCCATCGGCGTAAAGCGTCTAATCCGCAGATCGCCCGACAGCATCAAGATCGGGATATTAACGCTGCTGAGCAAATTTTGCATATCATTGTTGAACTGATGGAGCTGCACGTTACGACTGCGGAGTTCGTCATTAATTGTGCTTAATTCTTCATTCGTCGCTTGAATTTCTTCTTTGGCAGTTTCTAGTTCCTCGTTGGCACTTTGCAACTCCTCATTGCTAGAGAGAATTTCCTCGCCTGCCACCTTGAGGTCTTGGTTGTTTGCCTCCTGCGTCTCAATGATCGATCGCAAATATTCTTTGGTTTTCTCTAACTCATGGGTGAGTCGTGCCACCTCTAGTTCTGCACTACGTGATCGATCCGATTGATTTAGCTCTTTGCGAGATCTGCCCAGATTTTGCTGTGGTGATAGCGATCGCTGTGGTCTACTCGTAAATAAAACCAAGAAATAGGGATCGTTATTCATACTTAAGGGAATGACCTCGATTTTGACGATCACCCCCTGTTGCAGTTCAATGCCATCTTTGACGATCGGGATATCTTGATCCTTGGCGCTAAAAATTGCCGATCGCAGTTCTAGTCTCAGGGTGGGACGCGCCATTTTGAGCAAATTGAGGCTAGCTTTGCCGGGAGCTGGTTCCAGATAGGCGCTAGTCTGACCGCGAAACTGTAAAATGTCTAGCTCGCTATTAACAATGACTCCCACAGGTGCATAGCGACTGAGGACGACGCGATCGGCAAGGAGCTCTAAATTATTTTCGGGCGGTTCCTTAAATTTGATCGGAGCAGATGAATCGCTCACACTATCTTTGGTATAGGTGCTTTTGACAAAGTTAAAATTCATCCTTGGAGCCGAGTGTTTACATTTATAAATACGGCTCTTTTTATCGGCGATCGCGAATAAATCCGTGGCGTTACCAATCCCTTCTGAACTTCCCAACATCAAAAAACCGTTAGGATTGAGGGCATAATGGAAAATAGGCATCACCTTTCTTTGGAGGACTGGTTCGAGATAGATCAGCATATTGCGGCAACTGATCAAATCTAGGCGCGAAAACGGGGGATCGTTGGTTAGGTTTTGCCGCGCAAATACGCATAGACTCCTCACGGTTTTGCCAATCTGATAGCCTCCTTCCACGGGGACAAAGAAGCGCCGCAAGCGTTCGGGCGAGATATCGATCAAGGTATTATGGTTGTATATGCCCACTCTGGCTTTTTCGATCGCGATCGTACTGATATCCGTCGCAAAAATTTGAATTGTTTGTTTATTAGGGCGATCATCAAAAAATTCTAAGAGACTAATGGCGATCGAATAGACCTCTTCACCCGTTGCGCAGCCTGCGACCCAGATCCGAATCGGGGCATTTGGCAACTTATCCTGACAAATTTGGGGAAAGACAATATCCTTGAGCGCCTTAAAGGAGTCGGGTTCGCGAAAGAAACTCGTTACATTAATGAGAATATCATGGTAAAGTTTCTCGACCTCAATGGGATGCTCTTGTAAGTAATGGGCATACATCCCCAAGTTTTGTAAATTTAGTAACCCCATCCGCCGCGCGATTCGGCGGCGGATCGTGCCTTGCTTATAGTGCGTAAAGTCTACGCCCATAGCATTGTTCAAAATTTCTAAGACGAGGGGTAGAAATTTCTGGTTCTCTGGACTTTCCGTAAAAATGGATGCTTCGGCTGCTTCAATTTCGTAATTATCATTAGGCATGATATCCGTGGAATCATCTATTTCCATAGCATTCTGGCTGATTTTGCCCAGTTCTCGCGCAATTTCGGCAGGGGGCAAGACAAAATCTACATACCCCGATGCGATCGCAATCATCGGCATGGTCGGAAACTCTGCCGAACCGAGATCCTGCGCGAAGGTGACTCCCCCAGCCCCTTTCACTACTCCTAACCCTACGGTTCCATCTTCGTTATTCCCCGATAAAATGACAGCGATCGCCAGATGTTTGCGATCGGCGGCAAGGGAACTAAAAAAACCATCAATTACCATATATTTCCCCCTCACCCGCTGCCGTGGCTCCAGCCGCAAGACTCCCTGCTCCAGCGTCATCAGAGTATTAGGTGGGATCACATATACCGAATTTGGCACGATGCGCATACCTTCCACTGCTTCATTAACGGGCATCGTGGTGGCATTGCGGAGGATTTCGCTTAACTGACTGTGATGCTGCGGCGATAAATGCTGAATCAGCACGAACCCCATTCCCGTATCAACTTCTAAATTGCTTAAGAGTTGCGTAAAGGCTTCTAGCCCCCCTGCGGAAGCGCCAATGCCAACGATGGGGAAGCTATCTGGCAAACTAGGCTTAGATCCCATTGATAAATCAGAGGAACTAGTGACTACTAAACTTGATTCTGATTTGTCAGTCATTTAGTTTCTCCCTTGATTTGATTTGATTTAGTTTGATTTATTAAGTGGCTGGGCATAATTAAAATCCAGAATCAAGACCTGTAGCCCACGCTGCGCGTGGGCTACAGGTCTTGGAGTTTTATATTTAATTGCGCCTAGCTACTTAGCAATCCTAAATAAGTTTAGAGCGGCTTCAATCTCGCTCAGACAAGATACGTTGGCTGAGCGAAATTGAAGTGCTATTGTTCTCAAAAATGATTTAGGACTGCTATATTTACTAATACTAATACATAAGCCTTAAAAAGTTATTTTTTATAAAAAATATTCAATTGATTGTGAGATTATATTTGCCAAGAATTTGATTTGTCGATGAGTTTAATGGATTTATAAAACTGTAATTTTATGATCTTCTTTTGTGTCTATCGTTTTTGTGATTTGCGTAAAATCTGCTAAAAACAACTGATTTAGATTAAAAAATTGTATATTTTGCCTCTAGTTGCTGTTTTCTAGAATTAAATGCTTGCTACTAGTTTTCTCTTTGTTTGTTTTTGTGATGCATTAGCTTTGTGTTCATAAGTATACTTAATATACTTATAAATATACATATTGATTGGGTGTTCGATATTCTTAGTTAGCACTAATTTTTATGGTTTTCTCTAAATTAGAATTGCTCGCAAATAAAACTTCGTTAATTAATGGGAATCTATAGTAATCCTCAATGAGTTAAGAAACCATTTAAGAATTCACTAGATCCCCCCCAGCCCCCCTTAAAAAGGGGGGAGAATTAAATTCTTCCCCCTTTTTAAGGGGGATTGAGGGGGATCTCTTAGAGTTTTTGACCGCAGAAAGTAATTCTTAAATGGTTTCTAAGTAAGTGGGCTTAATCAAATATAAAAACATAAAACCCTGCGGCGCATCGTGCGCCGCAGGGTTTATATCTGGATTTTAATTATGCTGAGGTACTTAGTAATCCTAAATGAGTCGAAGCTCTATTTTTCTCATTTAGCTGTCGCAATCGGAGGAAGAGAAGGTTAGCGCGAAGCGCTAACCTTCTCTTCCTCCGATTTGAGCTTATACCAATTCCCAAAAGTGTGGCTACACTTTTGGGAATTAAAAACCAAACCCCGTAATGGTTTTAAAATCACAAAATGGCGTAGCCATTTTGTGATTTGGTATTAGAGGAGTCAACAATGATTTGCTTGATGGCTGATTCCTGTGATTCAATGCTTGCAACTAGGCGAAACTGTACTAGCGATCGCCATAGATTATGTTCGGGATGTTGGGCGTGGAAGTAGATATTACCTGCTAAGTAATCGGTAAAAAAGCGCAAACCCAACTCAAAGGTAATCACCCTGATCGCGTCGTAAATATAGGCGTAATCGGATTCCGTCAAAAAGGAATTAGCCTTGGCTAAATATCCCTGCAAGATGCCTTGACATAGTTCTATCTCAAAGGTGACATCTTCCCATTGTTCTGTCTCTTCGCCCCGAAGATTGCAACCCGATCGCAAGCAATCACCAATATCGTAATGGATTAATCCTGATTTGACCGTATCGAGGTCGATTATGCTTACCGCTAGCTGGGTCTGGCGATCGAACAGAATATTATTTACCTTTGGATCGCCATGGATCGTTCGTTCTTGTAGTTTCCCCGCCTTCGCATCTTCTAAAATATGTGCTAATCCCCTGCGATCGCTCACGAACCTCACGCAGTAATCGACTTCAGGGGAAATATGCTGATTTCCCTTTGCCAAGATCTCTTCATATTGCTTGAAATAGCGCGGCGTAATATGAAAGCCTTCTAAGGTATCCGCCAATCTAGTCGGCGCTAAGTCGCTAGTCAGATGATGGAAAGTTCCCAAGGCATAGCCAACTTCTCTAGCCCGTTCGACATCTGCAATTACATCAAAGGACTGGGAGCCTTCAATAAAACTAAGCGATCGCCAAAATTCTCCCTGCTCAGTTTGCCAATAGTCAGCCCCCTCTTCAGTTGGTAATATCTGCGGAATTTCCCACCGTCGATCGAGGGGCGATTTTTGCAAGCGATCGCGCACATGTTCTGCATAAATTCGGATATTCTGCATAACCATCGGTGGTTTTTTAAATACCACCGAATTGATCCGCTGCAAAATAAAATGACTAGAATGTTTGACTGGTAAATTATCTTTGAAATTACCTTTTAAATTACCTTTGAAATTATCTTTTAAAGAAATTAGAAAAGTATCATTGATATTGCCACTGCCAAAACGTTGAATATTCGCAATTGGAGATTGAGGCAAGAATTTTTGAACGATCTCTTCTATGGAGGATTGCTGAGACTGATCGAGGAGATGATTTTGAACCATAATTTTTTGAAACAAGGTCAGGCAATGTTTGCATGAAAGTTGAAACTACAGCAATTCCCGATGTTTTACTGATCGCACCTCAAGTTTTCCACGACGCAAGAGGATTTTTCTATGAGTCCTATAATCAGGTATCTTTTGCAAAAATGACAGGGCTAAATCCGAGGTTTGTGCAGGATAACCATTCGCGATCGCAAAGAAATGTATTGAGAGGATTGCACTATCAAATTGGCAAGCCTCAAGGTAAGTTAGTGAGAGCCTTGGTCGGTGTAATTCAAGATGTTGCCGTAGATTTGCGTCGCAGTTCGCCCACCTTTGGTAAATGGGTAAGTAATATTCTAAGTGCCCAAAACTACCAACAGCTCTGGATTCCCGCAGGATTTGCCCATGGATTTCTAGTCCTGTCTGATTTTGCAGAAATAGCCTATAAGGCTACAGATTACTATGATCCTCAAGAAGAACGTTGCTTGTTATGGAACGATCCCGACCTTGCGATCGCATGGCAACTTGACGAATCCCCGATTTTGTCTGATAAGGATGCCGTTGGCAAATCATTGAAAGAAGCAGAGTTATTTGTATGAATCTAGGATTATCTCCAGCAGCATCGCCAGAAAAATTCTCAAGAGTACTCGTCACAGGTGGGGCAGGATTTATTGGCTCGAACTACGTGCATTATGCCCTTGTCAATCATCCGACATGGGAGATCGTGGTTTTAGATAAGCTTACCTATGCGGGTAATTTAGATAATCTCAAGGATGTTCGCGATCGCCTTACCTTCATTCAAGGCGATATTGCTCATCCTGACGATGTGGAAAAAGCCGTTAATGGTGTGGATGCTATCCTCAACTTTGCCGCCGAAAGCCATGTCGATCGCAGCTTGCGCGATCCGCTTCCCTTTATTCGCACCAATATCGAAGGCACTTTATTACTCTTGGAAGCGGCGCGAAAACATCAAATCAAACGCTTTCTCCATGTTTCGACCGATGAGGTTTATGGTGATCTTGTGGGCAGCGATCGCCATTCATTAGAAACTGACGTTCTATCGCCTCGCAGCCCCTATGCCGCATCCAAAGCTAGCGCAGAGCATCTGGTCTTTTCCTATGGCATTAGCTACGGTTTAGATGTGGTAATCACAAGAGGCTCCAATACCTATGGACTATACCAATATCCTGAAAAAATTATTCCGCTCTTCATCACCAACGCGCTAGAGTCCAAAGCCCTGCCCATCTATGGCGATGGTTCTGCCGTCCGTGATTATCTCTACGTTGAAGATCATTGCTCAGGTATTGACATAGTTTTACACAAAGGTAACAGCGGTAAAGCCTATAACTTGGGAGCAAGAATGGAGGTGAATGGGCTTGAAGTTGCCAAGACTATTTTAGGGTTGCTTGATCGCCCTGAATCCTTAATGCAATCGGTGAGCGATCGTCCAGGACATGACTATCGCTACTCCGTCGATCCTAGTGCGACGGAGGCTCTAGGCTGGCAACGTCAATGGGATTTTCAACGGGGCATGGCTCAAACCGTCGCTTGGTATAAGCAGAACTCAGATTGGTGGCAAGCGGTCAAGGATAAGAAAGTATTTCAAGAACATTACAACCAGTGGTATGCCCGATGAGTAATCCTCTAAAAGTGGCTCTGATCGGTGCAAATGGTCAGTTAGGATCGGATATCGCTAGTCATTTTGCCCAAGGCGATCGCTATCAACTCACCGCATTAACTCGCGCCGATATTGATATTTGTGATGCCAATGCTGTCGATCGAGTTTTGAGCGGGCAAAAATTTGATGTTGTCATCAATAGCGCCGCCTATGTACGGGTCGATGACTGCGAACAGGAGGTCGCAAGAGCTTTTAACGTCAATGCGATCGGTGCATTGAATGTGGCAAGAACAAGCCGCGATATGGACGCTTTGTGTGTATATATCAGCACTGATTATATATTTCGTGGCGATCGCCAAGTTCCTTACTCCGAGTTCGATCTTCCCGATCCGATTAATGTTTATGGGACATCTAAGCTCACGGGTGAATATCTAGTCAAACAAACGACCCTGCGATCGCTAATTTTGCGCATATCTAGCGTATTTGGTAAAGCAGGCGCGAGCGGTAAAGGGGGCAACTTTGTGGAAACGATCATTAAAAAAGCCAAAGCAGGCGAGCCCCTTAAGGTGGTTAATGACATGGTGATGTCTCCCACCTATACCTACGACGTAGCCAGACTCTTAGACTCATTATTACAGGCTGGTACTACGGGAGTTATGCATGGGGCGAATGCAGGTATTTGCTCTTGGCATGAGTTTGCTACCGAAATCCTGCGTCTAGCTAATATCAGTCATCCGATTGAGTCAATTCCGACATCTGCATTTCCCACTAAAGCTAAGCGACCGATGAATTCTGCTCTCGTTAGCGATCGCCTAAATCCGAGTGCAGCTTTTAAAATGCGCTCTTGGCAAGACGCACTTACAGCCTATTTAGCTGAAAAATCATACCTTTAATAAACATGCAAGTGGCTGGGCATAATTAAAACCCAGAATCAAAAGCTGTAGCGCACGCGCAGCGTGCGCTACAGCTTTTGGGGTTTTATATTTAATTGCCCAGCTACTTAATAAACATGAGCTTCACTTCGCGTTGCTAATTTTTAGATATCTGGAAAACATAAAAATATGAAAGATATGAAAGCCTTAATTCTCTCTGGTGGCAAAGGAACAAGACTGCGACCACTCACCTACACAGGGGCAAAACAACTAGTACCCGTCGCCAACAAGCCAATTCTTTGGTACTGCATCGAAAGTATTGTCGCCGCAGGCATTACCGATATCGGCATCGTGATTAGCCCTGAAACGGGGGATGAAGTTAGAAACAAAACGGGTAACGGCGATCGCTTTGGTGCAAATATTACCTATATTCTCCAAGATAAACCCGCAGGGCTAGCCCATGCCGTTAAAACCGCACAGCCCTACTTAGGCGATGATTCCTTCATCATGTTTCTCGGTGATAACCTGATTGAATCCCAACTGGATACCTTCTTGAATGATTTTGCACAAAAGCAATTAGATGCTCTAATTTTATTGCGCCAAGTACCAGACCCCAGTGCCTTTGGGGTCGTGACTGTAGATGCAACAGGCAAAGTGCTAAGACTGGTTGAAAAGCCCAAAAACCCTGAATCTAATCTGGCGCTAGTTGGGGTGTATTTTTTTAAACCAATAATTCATGATGCCATCGCCCAAATATCTCCATCTTTTAGAGGTGAGCTGGAAATCACCGATGCTATCCAAAAGTTAATTGATACTAATCAAAAGGTTGAAGCCTCCGAACTTGAGGGGTGGTGGCTCGATACTGGTAAAAAAGACGATATTCTGGTTGCTAATCAAATTTTGCTGGATACGCGGCTTAAATCCCAAAATCTCGGTGAAGTCGATTCCGCTAGTAATATCAGCGGAAGGGTTCAGATAGGTCAAGGCTCTCAAATTATTAACTGTAAAATCCGTGGGCCTGTAATCATCGGTAATGATTGTCATCTTGAACATGCTTACATTGGTCCCTATACCAGCATCAGCGATCGCGTCACTATTGTTGATACAGATATCGAACATAGTGTGATTCTCAACGACACCACAATTACAGAAATTCATCAACGCATCGTCGATAGTGTCATTGGTCAACGGGTATTGATGCAGGTCTCTCCCAAGCGTCCTCAAGCCCTACGTTTTCTGGTTGGGGATGACTCCCAGCTAGAGATTATGTAATTATGGCAGTGAACCCAAGAAGAGAATAGCGGCGCTCTGCGCCGCTATTCTCTTCTTGGGTTTTGATTTTGCCTTACATACAAGCGGCGACGGCTATATTACAGACCGAAAAAATTTGGTAAAATTGTATTTTGACAATGTTACTCAAGGCTAGTCACGCTATGTATCAGCCAATTCATCCGCGATCGCCCCTAGAGACAATGCCAACGATGTACGATTTGCCAAGTGAGTTGGTGGGAGAGTCTGGTTTGCCTGACGAATTTCATTGCATACAGGCGGATTTACTCAGTGAGACCTGCCAACCCGTTGGCTATTCGCCAGAAGAGATCCTGCTCGCAAGCGATCTCAATCTCTATTACGACCCCAGACATACTCAATGGTACAAGCGTCCTGATTGGTATATGGTTTTGGGCGTACCGAGAGCTATTCAACAGCAGGAATTGCGGCTGAGTTACTTAATCTGGCAAGAGGGCGTAACGCCTTTTTTGGTTGTGGAGTTGCTATCTCCAGGAACTGAAGAAGATGACCTAGGACAAAGGCTGAGAGAGGTCAACCAGCCACCGACTAAGTGGGAGGTCTACGAGCGGATTTTGCGCGTTCCTTACTATGTGATCTACGATCGCTACGAAAATAATCTGCGTGCCTTTGAGATTTCAGTTAACGGATATAAGGCAATCTCATTAACCGATCGACGCTTCTGGATTGAAAGTTTAGGGATGGGATTGGGACTCTGGCAAGGGGTTTATCAAGGAACCGAAGGGCTTTGGCTGCGGTGGTATAACCAAACTAGTTGGCTGCCCACCCTAGCCGAGAAAGCTGAGGCAGCTAGCCAACGAGCTGATAAATTGGCTGCTTACCTGCGATCGCAAGGTATAGATCCTGATAATTTATAACTTGAAAAAATCAAGAGCTGTAGCGTACGTGCAGCCTGCGCTACAGCTCTTGATTCTGGGCTTTAATTATGCCCAGCCACTTGGGATTTAAACAAAGTGTTGCCAAGATGATTTTTTTACAGGGATATAGCAGTAGCCAGTTATGTTAGGACAAAAACAAAACCCAGAAGAGTGTTGCGGCGCTTTGCGCCGCAACACTCTTCTGGGTTTATAGCTATATAAGTACTTTTGCAAAATAAATTACGGAAACCTTTAAAGTTGCGCCCCTGCTAGGCGCAACTTTAAAGGTTTGGATCTGTAATTAATTATGCCTAGCTACTTAACGAGTTTAGGTTTGATGCCATAAATCATCTAATATATTCTCTACACTCAAACTAAAGCTCTTCTATACGAGGTTTTGACTCCTGATGAGTCTGTCATTAAGCAGTAAATACATCAGTGCCGATGTTCAGCATTACCTAGAGCTATTGCAGGTTCTAGTGAGCCGTAACCTTAAGGTACGTTACCGAGGGTCGTTTTTAGGAATATATTGGTCATTGCTAAATCCTTTGATCATGACTGGCTTGTATACTGCTATTTTTGGGGCAACCTTTGCTAAGTACTATGACAACTCTCTCCTCAACTATGTTTTGGCAGCTTTGACAGGCTTGATTGTCATTAACTTTTTCTCAGCCTCCACCTCCCAAGCCTTAAGTAGTGTGGTTGGAAATGGCGCATTACTTAACAAAATTCGGCTACCTGTAAGCGTTTTTCCCGTTTCCATGATTACTGCTAATATATTTCAGTTTGTGATGGGGACTTATCCCTTACTAGCGATCGTCGCGCTGATAAAGTCTCATAGCTTAGTTAATGTATTTGCGATACTTTTGCCTTTTATTGCTTTGGTCATGTTTTGTGTGGGGATCGGTTTTTTTGTCAGCTCCCTCTATGTTTTCTTTCGGGATTTACCTTATTTTTATGAGCTTGTGGTATTCATGCTCTGGATTAGCAGCCCTGTATTTTATCCAGCTGCGATCGTACCCAATTCGGTCAAGCCTTTTTTAAGTATTAATCCGCTATCCCCTATTATCGAGAGCCTACGGCAAATTACTCTTTCTGGAAATTTGCCAGACTTTATGATGATTGCTAGTGCTTTGTTGAGTGGTACGATTTTCGCGATTTTGGGCTGGGCATATTTTCACCAATCGCGATCGCAGTTTATGGATTTACTATAGATGACTGAAGAAGCAATTAGATTAGAGCAAATATCTCTGTGGCGTAGGACTCAAGAGGAATTTTCCTATGACTTAAAGAAAACGGTTTTATCTTTTTTTGAGGGAAAATATCGCCAACCAGCGAAGAAGCTAGTGTTGGATAAAATTGACTTGGTGGTGGAAAAGGGCGAGAAGATTGGCATCGTTGGTAGCAATGGTGCTGGTAAATCCACACTTTTAAAGGTGATTTCAGGAATATTACAACCCACCACTGGTAAGGTGCGAGTCCGAGGAAAGATTGCCCCTTTGATTGAGTTGGGCGCAGGTTTTGACGCGGAAATTTCGGTTATCGACAATATTTTGTTGTACGGGGTGTTGCTAGGCTTTTCTAGAGCAGAAATGAAGGAACGAAGCGATTCGATTCTTGACTTTGCCGAGCTAGAAGATTATCGGTATGTGCCTGTTAAGGGATTATCTTCGGGGATGGTGGCTCGCTTAGGCTTTGCGATCGCTACAGATGTAAAACCAGATATTTTGATCCTAGATGAAGTTTTGTCCGTAGGAGACGAGAGTTTTAGGAATAAATGTCAAAAACGTATGGATAGATTTTGGGATTCTCACGTTACCATAATAGTCGTTTCTCATTCAATGGAATTTATTAAGCAGTCTTGTGACAAAACAATTTGGCTAAATAAAGGCAGAATAGAGCTAATCGGAGAATCAGAAAAAGTAGCCAACTCTTATATTCAACGCGTTACTTAAATTGGATAGTAACGTATCAAAACCCCAAAGATGTCGGCGCGAAGCGCCGCCATCTTTGGGGTTTGGTATAACTTGGTATAAAAGCTAAGTGGATTGGCTGATTAATTTTTTGATCACATCATCAATTTGCGTGACAGCTTGCATTACATCTGTTGAACGTCGAGCTAATTCTATGGCTTTGTGCGATTTCTCTTGATAAAAGCTTGAATCGTTAGCTAACTTGATTGCCCTAGCTAAATATTCATCAGGATCTTTAGCTAGCAGATCTGGATCTCTTTCATCAAGTAGTAACCTACCAAAATCATCCGCATAAAGGGCCACAATTGGCTTCCCATGAATAGCGACCTCACGACAGGCATTACCACCAATGAAAGGGAATGTATCTAGAAAAACATCAATGACTCTTCCATAGATATTTAAATCAACATTGTAGTGAAGGAAAGTTACTCTTCCCTGTAAGTTCTTATCATTTAAAAACTCGTAAATTAGTGTAGGATCTCCAGTTCCCACAATTAATAAATGAGCATTAGGGACTGCTTCTAAAAGATTACGAGCGATATCTAGATAGGATGGAGTGATTTTAATTAGTCTAGTAAAAACAGCAAAAAGAAAACTATTTTCTGGGAATAAATTTCGAGCTTCATCAAGAGCTGTTTGGGAACATCCTTTTGTTAATGTAATTTCTTCCTGCATTGGCATTAAATAACTACATTTATCCTGCGGAACTCCAAAACCATGTTGATAATCTTTAGCACATAAAAACACCCAATCCAACTCAGGAATACTCCAATAGGGATAGCCTAATTCTAACCAGAACTGCAAAGGTGCAGCACGATGTAAAAAGAGATAGGTCGCAATACTAGAGGAAACATCGGTAATTAAGACATCAATTTGATCGTCTTTAAGTTGATTGATAATCAGATCCAAGGATGGATAATTATCTTGTTGCGGTAAGGATCGGATCGTAATACCTGTATTCTCAAAAGATTTAATAAATTCACCCGAAATCCACTGCACGCAATAAATAAAAATCTTTCGCTCAGGTAAGTGAGAATGCCCCTTAGTTAAAGACATGATTATGGGGGCAATGGCATTACCGCGATCGAAATGAGCGTAATGGCATATATAAGCAATATTTAAAGGTATATCGATCTGTGGCTTTCGGTAATTTGATTGGATAAGAGGAGAGGTAATATTTTTCCTAATATATTGGGAAAAGGGGCGAACACCAACCATATCAAATAGTTTCATGTCTTCAAGACATGTTGCGCTACACCAATAAAGTCCATACAAAGCTTCATAGATTTTAAATGCCATTTCAGGCTGTACATCTTGATGATTGAGAATTCTATAGAAATGCGTAGCAAGAAGAGCGGCGATTAATTCGGCTTGACGGTGTTGTAATGTAATTAAAGTAATAAATATTTTTTGAATAATCTCAGCTTGAGTTGATAGCTCCATTTCAAGTAGAGAATGGTTTGATAAAATCAAAAATGATGTTCTTAACGCATTGTTGTAGAGAATTTGTAAAGATTTTGGAGATAAAGAGCTGTTTAAACCAAAGCTTTCTAGCTGTTGTCGATTGTAATCAAGGTTTTCTTTGGTATCAAGCCACTGAGAAGATCTCACAAGATTCTGGAAAGCCAATATTTGATCGTTTAAGTTTTTAATTTCATTCTCTAAAAATATAAATGAAGAATATCTAATGACCTTAAGATTCAGTTTTGATAAAATTTTATTAGCCGAGATTCCAATATGATTAATAATGGTATTTAACATAATAATCCAACAGAAATTATAAGTAAGGTTAACAAAACAACTAGTTGTCTTAATGTTATTGTCTTGATGTAATATTTAAGTTGTGGTAGCTTTGACAGCAATAATATTCGGACTCTGGCTGGTCAAAAAAAGTTTTGCTTCTTTTCCTGCATTTGCAATTAAATCTAGGATCGAAACATTACCGATGAAATCACCCCAAAGTTGCGGATATGGAAGATAATCATAAGCCTTATATTCTAAACCTATTCCATTTTCGCGAAATAAATTCTCATCTAAATAATCCTTTGCAATTTGACCTGACAAATATGATGTTGCATTAACTTTTTTAAGTAATTGGAGTATTCTCTCTGTTTTATTTGCTGTGGCAGAATAATCACGCGCCATCACGATTGGAGTTGTAATATTGAGATAGGAGCAAATAGATTTGATCAACCGTACATTTAAGTCACTTAATTTAATATCATCTACTGATATTGCACTTTCCCACAAACAAACAACATCATGAAAAAAATCTGCTGCTTTAAGCGATCTTTCAATTAAAATACGATGTTTGGTTTGCCATGATTGATTCGGAGAACTAATTAATACCTGATCGATATCAAGTTGATAGGGCTTTGACTGGACAGGAACAGTCAACCAATGAAGTCCAGAGTCAGTTTTTAATTGATTTCGATTTCGCCAACTTCTCCCCATTGGATATTGAATATCATCAAAAACAATAAATAGATCTACGCTGTCAATAAAATCAAAATATCCTCGCCAAGGAATATAGTTAGACTGTATTATTCCTACCTTCACATCAAAAGACCTTTTATTTAGCTAATTATTTTCTTGCGAGCCACAAAAAATTTTCTAGTCATTTGTTGACCTAATTCGTAATTTGGGTTATTTATGACTAAATCAACAATTGCTTGATCAACACCATCATAGTAAGAAAAAGCATCATCAAAACATATCCATCCACCTTCAACTAAAAATTTTTCTGTGTTTTCAATATCTTTACAAACTGCCTGATAACTATGATCTCCATCAATAAAGATTAGTTTACATTTAAAATCTTGATATTCATGACGAATGGATTCAAGAAAATCTGTTGAATCTCCTCGATAAGTTTTGACAGTATCTTCCAAATGGCATTGGGCAATAGTTTCATTAAAGTAATCTAAAATACTACTGTGTTTTTCGTATAGAGGGGCAATATCTTTTTCAAAGGGAGCTTTCCAGACGGTTTGCTCTTGATAAGCTCCGTAGGATTTATTTGCCAAGTTTACTTTGAATGAATAGCTCCCATCCTCATTCTCATGCCAATCACTTTTATTGGGGAAGAGATCGATACAAAAAACTTTGGTATTCCCAATCAACTTAGCTGCCATTCCTAAAACCGAACTAGATCGTCCACACCAAGAGCCAATTTCAACAATATCCCCCTCTAAACCAGCTGTTAAATATACCAAATTAAAAAGTGTGTATAGTTGATCGATAGGAGACCATCCAGGGATGTTAGCTACTACTTGCTCGATTTGAGTGATGATTGGAGTTGTGATTAGAGTTGTGATGTTAGTCATTATTAATTACTATTCTAAATCTTTAAATTCCTCAATCATATCAGCATAACTACGACCTTCATGGGGCCATCGCGTGCTCTTCCAATCAGGACATTGACCGCAGAAAGAGTGCTGAGAATAATTATTACTTAAATGGGCAGCCCGAAGCTTCTGATAGAACTCTCCTTGCCAAGTTTCATAAATGCTGGTAGTACGGTAGTCAGCTATATAGGAGCCATGAACCCAATCAGAAGGGCAAAAGGATAAATCTCCTCTTGCATTGAGAACAATTCTTTCCCAAGGATATAGGCAAGGTCTGCGTAATTCTTTATCATTTTCTGCTGTTCGGACATTTGCTAATTCGGTTTTAGCTCCAGAACAAGAATGAAGTCTACGAATCACAACATAATCTGCTCCTCGATCTTGCCAAAATTGATGAAAATCTTGAGTTTCATGGCTATTTAAAGGTTGCTCAACGTAGGAGACTACAACTTTTGTTGAAGCGTTTGCTTGATTAGAGAGTTCTATTAGCTTGATAACGTTACTACGGGTAATATTCAGGTTGCCGTTAACCCGTATTTGGGAGTATGTCTCAGGGCTAAAGGCATCAATACTAATATCAATGACATCAACTCCAATTTCTAACAATCTTTCAATCCGTCTTTCCGTCATTAAAGTTCCATTGGTGGTTAACGTCACCATGACACCTGAATTTTGCTTAGCATAATCAAGCATTTCATAGATATCTGGATGGGTTAGCGGTTCTCCATTACTAGCATAACGAATGTATTGAGTAACATTTTGACCATGTTCTCGCACCTCATCCACAAGTTTGGCATTTAGGTCAAGCGTTAAAGATCGACCATCATAATGATGAGATTTCTTGAAATCGGGGTGAGGGCAATGGATGCAAGCGAGATTACAAACTTCTGTTGCATCGACAAGTAACTGAGAAGGAAAATTTGCGCTCAAACGATCATAAAAACCATATTGAGGTTGATGAATAGATAGAGTAGAAGTGGAATTTGTCATTGCTTATCACTATCAATTTTTGCTGGTTTGGTTTTCTAGTAGATTTCAAGCATTAATCAAGTATTAATACTGTTGAACTATTGTTCTTTATAGTTGCGTAGACCCGAAATACTGTTGTAAACATAACCTATTTGTTCTGATATTGGGATGACTCACTCAGTACTTAAAATAACTTTTGTATATAGTAGTTTATCAAGATGACTTATCTGTACTTTAGACCTCTCCTTTACTTAATAAATCCTGAAGTTGCTCAACCACATAAGATGCGTCAGCTATATTCATTTTAGCGCTAATCGGTAGGGTCAGGATATGAGAACAGATAGTTTCTGTAAAAGGTAGTGAATCCTTGTTGGTTTTCGCATATAGGGGCATTTTATGAAGGGGTGGATAATGGATACTAGCTCCAATATTTCGCTCTCTTAATTCTAATAAGATATTGTCCCGTGAAAGAAAGCTTGGTAATTGAATGAGGAATAAGTGTCTTGCATGAAAGGGGTTAAGAACATGCTGCTGAAATATTAATTGGGGATGGGAAATTTTAAGATGTTCGTAATAATACTGGGCAATCTCCAAACGTGTTTGGGCAAATTCAGATTGTCTTTTTAGTTGGACTCGACCAATACAAGCTTGGAGGTCAGTATAGTTCATTTTATAGCCTAGTTCAGTCAATTCGGCTTGGATCATTACCTTAGGATGTGTAAACCTTTTCCAAGCATTAATAGGCATCCCATGTTGCCGAAGAGATTTTAGTCGATCTGTAAGTTCCTCATCAAATAAAGCGATCGCTCCACCTTCACCAGTCGAAAGATTTTTGTTTGCATAAAAACTAAAACAAGTTAAGTTTCCAGATGAACCGACAGGTTTTCCATTGGGGTAATTGGATCCAAGGGCATGAGCTGCATCTTCAACAACGGATACTCCCTCTGGTATGATGGCATGGATTTTTTCCATGTCTTGCGCTAGTCCCCCCAGATGTACAACTATTACAGCCTTTGTTTTGGGCGTTAATTTTTGTTGGATCGATTCTGGGGTTACACAGTAGGTTTCTGGATCTACATCACAAAATACTGGAGTAGCTCCTAAATACAGCGCTACATTAGCTGTACTACACCAAGTTAAACTAGGACAGATTACCTCGTCTCCAGCCTGAACCCCCAGTACCAACAGAGACAAAAATAAAGCCGCAGTGCAAGAGCTAACTGTAACTACATGGTTCGCTGCTAAACACTCAGCTAACTCTTCTTCAAAAGCGTTGGTTTGTGCCCCCATACCGATCCATCCAGAATTTAATACTTCAGAGATAGCTGCTATTTCCTGCTCTGAGAAGTTAGGCTTGCCAAAAGGTAGATAATCTTTACGAAACATAGGTTAGGCGATTAATTCAAAATTAAATTTAACTGAAATTGCATTGGGTTCGCAAAAAAAATTACGCAAACTGTAGCTTACAGAAACTGAATAGCGTTGACTCTAAAGCATAGTTGTAAATATGGCTAACTTGATATTTGGTCAAGTTATTCCATATATATCAGGTTTAACAGGAGTTTAAACACCTTTCATGGTATCGTAAATACTAGCAGAATTAGTTCAGTAATTCTCATGATAAAATTTAATTGCTGTCATAATATCTTGCATAGAAGAAATCACGATTACTCTCAAACATAAAATCATTTAGGTTCTATATAAGTAGTTGTTTGATGAGAATGATGATAATTTTTTAAGAACTTTGGGGAATAAAAAATAGTATTTAAAGGTAGTGTTGAATAGAAGAATAGTCTGAAATATAATCCTATTTTTCTATGTCTTTAGATGTCTAAGTTAAACAGACCTAGATATTATGTAGATCTAACGTGAGTTCAGGATAATTTGAAACGGGCTTTGAGAACTTGCTAGCTTAAACCGAACTCACGTTAGTTCTAGTAGATGATATATCATTAAAACTGTATTTTGGAAAAACTTAGAAAGCTACAGGCTACAAATGCTTTAATATCTGTATGCAAATAATTAGTATCATTAGGAAAGACATATTTGATGCTCAAGTCTCAAAAAGAAATTGTTGTAATTGGTGGTGGAATTGTTGGCTTAGCTACTGCATATAAGTTATGTCAATCTCAACACTATAACAAAGTTACTGTGTTAGAAAAGGAGGATGTACTTGGGAGTCATCAAACAGGTAACAACAGTGGTGTACTTCATGCAGGGCTATATTACAAGCCAGGCTCGTCAAAGGCGAAATTAGCTGTGAGGGGCATTCAGCAAATGATTGGATTTTGTGAGGACAATGAAATTCCTCATGAAATTTGTGGAAAATTGGTAATTGCTTGTGACGATCGAGAGCTAGCAAGGCTTCATAATTTATTTGAGCGAGGTCAGCAAAATGGGCTTTTAGGTTTGAAGCAACTAAATCAAGAGCAGTTGAGAGAAATTGAGCCTCATGCTGCTGGTATTGCCGCAATTCATGTGCCACAAGAAGGTATAGTTGATTACAGAAAAGTTGTTGATACTATTTCTTCAAAGTTGCAGAATAACGGTGGAAATGTTGTTACATCAGCGAAAGTAACCAAGCTCAGACAGTTAAATAATAAATGGATTATAAGTACTCTTAACGGGGTGTTTGAAGCAGATATTATAATTAATTGTGCGGGATTATACTGCGATCGCATTAGTGAATTAGCTGGGGAAAAACGAGAAACAAGGATTATTCCATTTCGAGGTGAGTACTATAAGATTAAAACCGATCGCCAATTTCTTGTAAAAAACTTGATTTATCCCGTTCCCGATCCACAGTTTCCCTTTTTAGGCGTTCACTTTACCCGTCTAATCCATGGTGGGATTGAAGCTGGTCCTAATGCAGTATTGGCATTAGCTCGTGAGGGTTATCGGAAATCACAAATTAATTTGGGTGAACTGTATGATATATTCTCCTACGATGGTTTCTGGCGTTTTTTACAAAAGCACTGGTCAATGAGTTTAGAAGAATTGTTTAGATCGTTCAGTAAAAAGTTATTCTGCCAATCGCTACAAAAACTAGTTCCTGAAATCCAAGAGGGAGACTTAGAAGTTGGTGGCGCAGGTGTAAGAGCACAGGCAATTTTCTCCAATGGAGATCTAGTTCAAGATTTCAATCTAGTATATGGTAATAATGCTTTGCATGTCCTGAATGCACCTAGCCCCGCAGCAACAGCTTCATTAGCAATTGGAGAAGAAATAGCCGCTTACGTGACTAAATATTTCTAAATAATATTTCTAAATAATATTTCTAAATATTTCATTTCTAAATATTTTATTTCTAAATATTTCTAAAAAGCAACTCAAGTCCAGATTTAAATTAAGTAAAGAGATTTAAATGAAAATATTGATCACTGGAGGAGCGGGTTATATAGGCTCGATCCTAACCCCTACTCTATTAGCTAAAGGGTACGAAGTTACTGTATTAGACAATTTCATGTTCCACCAAAGCAGTCTAGCTGACTGCTGTCAATACGACGGATTTCAAGTGGTTCGTGGTGATTGTCGTGATGAAAGAATTATTAAAGACCTTCTAAAAGATAGTGACATTATTATCCCTCTAGCAGCCCTTGTAGGAGCACCGCTTTGTAAAAATGATGCGATCGGGACTCAGACCACCAATCTTGATGCTGTAAAAACGATTTGTCAAATAGCTAGCAAAGATCAAAGAATCCTTATGCCAGTAACCAATAGTGGCTATGGAATTGGTGAGCCTGGAAAGTTATGTACAGAAGAAACCCCACTACGACCAATTTCACTTTACGGAGTTACTAAGGTAGAAGCCGAAAAAGTTGTCCTAGAGCGAGAAAATAGTCTTACTTTTAGATTGGCAACGGTTTTTGGGATGTCACCACGGATGAGGACTGACTTACTCGTAAATGATTTTGTCTATCGGGCTGTCCATGATAGGGCTGTACTAGTCTTTGAAGGTCACTTTAAACGCAACTATATTCATATTCGTGATGTAGCTAATGTGTTTTTGCATGGCATTGAAAATTTTGAACAAATGCGTGGTAAGCCCTATAACGTGGGTTTAGATGATGCTAATTTATCAAAGTTAGAACTGTGCGCCGAGATTAATAAACACTTACCTTCTTTTGTCTATTTAGAAGCTCCAATTGGAGAAGATCCTGATAAGAGAGACTATATTGTTTCTAACGCGCGAATTTTGAGTACAGGATTCAAAACAGAATGGTCTCTAAGTCGAGGAATTAAGGAACTGATTAAAGGCTATACAATCTTGCGTGATAGCTTGTATTCTAATGTCTAATAGTTTAAGGAAATCATTGTCGGTTCTCTCGAATTTTGACTAGACTTAGTTGATTTCCTTGTATTATAGCAATCCTAAATGTTTTGTGGAAGCGCACCCAAAGGGGGTGCGCCTCCACAAACCCAAAAATCTACAAATGATTTAGGATTGCTAAGGTTTCTATCTATTTCCTTGAATCAGAAATAAATATACTCGACTTAAAAAACAAGCAGGCTAGTAAATCTATGCTGATATCTCGCGCTCCTGTCCGAATTAGTTTTTTTGGTGGAGGTACTGACTATCCTGAATATTTTCTTCAACATGGAGGAGCTGTATTAGCAACAACAATTGATAAATTTTCTTATGTTACTGTAAGTCCGTTTTTAAGTCATTTGTTTGACTACTCTACGCGGATTTCATACCGTAAGGTCGAATTAGTTAATAACATCAATGATATTGAACACAATGTTTATCGTGAATGTTTAAAATTTTGTGGTCTTGAAAAAGATATAGAGATACACCATGTAGCTGACTTACCTGCATTTACGGGCTTAGGATCATCCTCATCTTTCACTGTGTCACTATTACATGCGCTACATAGCTTTAAAGGTGAATTCATCCGCCCAATTGATTTAGCCTATGAAGCAATTTATATAGAGCGTCACTTGCTTAATGACAAGGTAGGCTGTCAAGATCAGGTAATGGCGGCCTTAGGAGGATTTAATCTGGTTGAGTTTAGAACTGAAGAGGATATCCAAGTAAGTCGCCTACCAATATCACCAGAACGTTTAGCAGAGTTTGAAAAACACTTATTTATTGTATTTACAGGCATTAGGCGCAAAGCATCTGATGTTGTCGCGCAGCAATTACAAAAGGTTTCAAGCAATACACAAATACTAAAATCAATGCGATGTATGGTCGATGAAGGTTGGGATATTCTTACTTCAAATCGATCTCTTTCAGAATTTGGTGAGCTTTTACATCAGGCATGGCTTGCTAAGAGAAGTCTCGATGGATGTATATCAAATGCTGAGATTGATAGGGTCTATCAAATTGGCAGAGATGCTGGCGCTTGGGGTGGTAAGCTTTTAGGGGCTGGCGCAGGAGGTTTTATGCTATTTTTTGCCCCATTAGAAAAACATGAAAGTCTGAAAAAGATATTTGCTAACTATCAAGTGCTAGAAGTAAAGAGTAATTCTCTAGGTTCACAAATAATTTTTTCTTAATTACTAAATATTGATTCTTGATTGTTAAACATTAAATATTAAATCATTAAATGTTAGTATTACCACAAAAACAAATGAAAGTTCTGATTGTAGATTTTGACTTATTTAGTAAGATTGGTGGTGGACAAACATTCTATAGAAACTTGATTTCAAAAAATCCCAATATTGACTTTTATTATTTTAGGATTTCCGAGCAAACTTCTGACTGTCAATTAGCTAACGCACATACTATTGATTTTCAGGAGAATTATCACATTTCTGACTATTTAGGTTTTCAGGATTTAACACCGCCACAGTGGATCTATGAAGCATTTATAAAAGCTAACAATATTGCCTCTTCAGTGTCTGGGAGAAAGTTTGATGTTGTGGATATTCCAGACTACGAGCAAATGGGGACAATGCTTAGACCTGCTTTCAAACATCATAATGTAGATATTGAAAGAATTGTACTATCAATGCATGGAAACATATCTACATCACTCCGTTTGGATTGGTTCAATGGAGGTAGCACAAATCAAGCCCTAGTTTCACAAGAAAAACTTCAATATGGTGTGGTTGATATTCGCTATGGCATTAGCAAAACCTATCTGGAAGAATGGAAGCATTCATCGGATTTATTATCCCACTATTTAAATCCCCTATCTGTTATATCACTTCCTAAGCCTCAATGTGCTAAGCCTTCTGCAAACAAGCCCAACCTGAATTTTGTCGGGCGGACAGAAAAACGTAAAGGACCAGATACCTTTATTGACATTGCTTGGTGGCTGCCTCGTGCTGCGTATAATCAAGCTAATATTATTGGTTCAGACAGCTTTAATGCTGATGGAGATGCTAGTTCTAGATTCTTTCTAGATAAAATGATCAGTAACAGAATGAAGAGTGAAATCTCATTGCTATCGTCTATGAGTTACGAAGAACTAGAACAAAAAGTATTCTCCACTAGATCCTTAACCATTTTACCATCAAAATATGACACTTTGAACTTAACTGCGATTGAGTCTCTGTTCTCTGGATGTCCGACAGCTATTGGCTCTGGTGCAGGAGTGGTTAGGTTCTTGAAAGAAAATTTTGCCAATGTTCCATTTGTTACAATTGACGTAAATAACATTTATTCAAGCATTCCACATATATATTCAGTTTTAAAAGATTATGATGATTATCGTTATCAACTTTTAGAGTCTTTGTCTAGGATTCCTTTAGAATCAATAGAATCCACACTCGCTGAAATATACTCCAGCGAACCGAGTTATGAAGATTCAGTAAGAGTAAAAATGGAACGTTGGTATTCTTTATTGATGAGAAAAAAAGAAAATAGTGTTTCTACCATTTCTTATCTGAAAAAATCTCCAATATTGAAACGAGCTTTTAAGAGTATAAAACCCCTTATTAAAAATCCAAAGAAGTTTATAAAAAATAAACTTCTTTCGACGTTAAGCAAAAATAAATATGAGGAATTCAAGATCCTCGATCAAGGATTGAAATCACTATCATTATTCGATAAGTACAGAAATGTATTTCTTTTGAATGAGGGAAGCAGTGATGAGTTGACGCAAAAACTCAAGTTGTGCTGGGAGATTTCTACTGAATGTCGATTTGACCGAGTTCGTATCTGGAGGGAGATTGCTAGATTAGAGGGAATACGAGGGAATGATGTTGTTTCTGCTACTTACTACATAAGAGCAATGCGTTTATTGGGGAGCGATCGCTTTGGAGATTTGGCAGAAGTTCTCCCTACGCTCAACAATAACGGCTTTGCTAGAGAGGCTCTTGTGGCTGAAGCTATGTATGGAAAACCCTCGGTAAGTAATGAGATGGCTAAGTCTATTTTAGATAAAGCGTTATCCGAAAATAAAACCAACTCAAAATGGGAGTATGAATTTATTGACGATCGCCGACAGGCATCCTTTTATAAGGTTTCAATAATTGTATCTCTATACAATGCTGCAAAGAAACTGCCACTATTTTTGCAAACTATCAAATATCAAACTTTGATTCAAATTGGTGTGGTTGAAGTGATTCTCATTGATAGTGGCTCCCCTTCTGACGAATATGGAGCTTTCGTCAAGGCTGTGGAAGGCTTGGATATACCAGTAGTTTTTGCGCGAAGTGCTAATCGTGAAACAATCCAAAGTGCTTGGAACCGAGGTATAGCGCTGTCTCGCTCCTCATATTTGACTTTCTTGGGAGTAGACGAAACTATTGTTCCAGAATGTTTGGAAATTCTGGCTGCAGAGTTAGACAAAGATAAAACGCTGGATTGGGTACAGGCAAATAGTCTTGTAACAAATGTTGATACCCAAGGGCGATGGGTAAGTGACATTATGCTCTATGACAGGAGAGATTATAAGCAGGATTTTGTCTACTTAGAAACTTGCTATTTGTCTTGGGTCGGGGCACTCTATCGTCGTTCTATTCACGATCGCTTTGGCTATTATGATGCATCTTTTAATGCCGCTGGAGATACCGAATTTAAGGGACGTGTATTACCATTTATAAAGACTAAGGTAATACCAAAGACTCTGGGACTTTTCTTGAATTATCCAGACGAGCGTACTACACAGCATCCTAGAGCTGAGATTGAAGATTTACGTGCTTGGTACTTGCATAGAACCTTATCTGGGATTGAGTATGCATTTGTCAATCGGGATCATCGTGAAGCTGAGCAATTGTTTTATGATTGTCTACGTTATCGAAAGTCATTTTGCGGGCATTGGAGCACAGATATTGAGTATGCCTACAACCTAGGTTGTTTTATCCAAAAACATAACCCCGAATCAGCCATCATAAAGTACTTGCCACTGATCAACGAGCTTTTGAGTTCATACCGATCCTTAGACTTGATTTCAAAGCCATCAAAGACATCAACTGTCGCTCAGATTTTTTCGGCAAAGCAATCAATCAAGTCAATAGAAGAGATTTACAAAACCCAAATCAATGCAACTGTTGAACCAGTTTTCCAAATCTTTAATGATAATCGATATGAGCAGCACTCATTTCTATGGTTTACTGATACATAGAAAATTTATAAATCATTAGGTTCCACATTTTAGAGCGCTCTTCAATTAAGTATAACAATCAGCATAATATTATGAAATCTCTTAAGAATTGGCTGAAGAATAAACTTCGCAAAGCATTAGCTATAGCAGGACTAGAAGAATCGATAGCAGGACTAGAAGAATCGATTCAAAAACTTCGTGATACTCGGTCTGATGATTCAAAGAATATTTTTGGAATTTCTTTCTGGTATGAGGGAAACCTCTGGGAGCCTCCTGTTCAAATAGCTCTAAGAGATCTTTGTAAACCTGGAGATGTTGTATTTGATGTTGGGGCAAACTTCGGTGGTCTGACAACAGTAATGTCTCGCATGGTAGGTTCGCGAGGCATTGTATGTTCTTTTGAAGCAAGTCCAAGAATTATTGGGATTTGTCAAAAGAATATAGTTATGAGTGGCTGTAGTAATGTTCAACTTTATAATGTTGCGGTCTACAGCAAGTCAAATGAAACCGTTCCAATCTATTTGGGAGGTCATCTAAATGACAGTATTTACTCTAATAGTGATCAAGAGGTAGCTGCGTTTAATATAGATACGCTATCACTTGATGACTTTGTAGACTTTACCAGCTTAGTTCCAAATTTAATTAAAATGGATATTGAGGGAGCTGAGTTTGATGCGATTATCGGTGCATTAAATACGATCGCGACTGCTCGACCTCATTTAATTTTAGAAACCCAACCCTCAGACACTAGATGCCTTGACTTATTAAGGGATAAGGGATACGTGGCAATTGATTTAAATTCTTATCAGGAAATCAAGACTCCAACAGACTATCCTCAGGGTGTGGGAATTCGCAATAATCTCTATATTCATCAAGACAGGTTGTCAGAAACACCTTATTCCATACCATTTACATTTGTTGAAGTGAAGACCTTAACTGAAGATGATTTTATAAATACATCAGGTAGTATGCTTGCTTTAAAGAATCCTCTTAAGCTTGATAAGGGTAGATACATAATTGATTTGGACTTTGTTGCGCAAGGTACGGACAATGAAATGATGTGTGGTGTTAAAGTTCAAGATAAAATCATCTTTAGATACCATGCTTATACCAAGTTGATTGCAGACAGTTATAAAGATTGGGTGATCGATCTATCCAAAACTTGTGAAGCCAATATTTACTTTGAGTTTTTAAATGGCACTTCTGACAAGACTTTTGCGATTAAAAGTGCAAGGGTAATTCGGATTTCTCAGTTTGATAATTTCAAATCAGCACCCTATATATAAACATAAGTAGCTGAGCATAATTAAAATCCAGAATTAAAACCTGTAGGGCACGCACAGCGTGCCCTACGGATTTTTGGGTTTTATATTTAATTAAGCCCACTTACTTATTGGTATTCCTATGGCTGAAATATCTTTTAGAGCCATAGAGCAGCTAGCTATACGTATAGGAGAATTTATGATAAATAAATACAACATTGGCAAAAAACTAAATTAAACTATAATCTGTTAGTTACAGGGACTTTCTAATATTCTAATAATATTTAGGTATCTCATAGTTTATTCATATTGCTTCATTGGTTGCTAAGGGTAAAACCATTTATGAACTGTCGTGTCTGCGATTCAACTAACTTAGAACTGGCTGTAGATCTTGGTTCTCAGCCTTGGTGCAACCATTTCCTGAAATCAGAGGAAATTGGGAAAGAACCATTCTATCCACTGAGGTTACTCTACTGCCAAGACTGCGAAACAGTTCAGCTAGATTACACCGTAAAAAAAGAAATTATGTTTGGGAATCACACCTATCTATCAGGTGTAACCAAATCTTTGAGCGAACACTTTAAAACAGTTGCTCAAGAAGTAGATAAGCGTTTTTTTGAGGATCTTAAATCTAAATGTGTTTTAGACATCGGTTCTAATGATGGTACTCAACTGCAACATTTTAAGGCTCTAGGCTATGATGTTCTCGGTGTTGAATCTTCAAAAACCACTGCGAAAATTGCTAATGATTCGGGAATTACAACTTTAAATGAGTTTTTCAATCTTGAGCTAGTGCAGCGACTTAACCGTAAGTTTCATATCATCAATGCGGCAGGCGTATTTTTCCATCTTGAGGAGCTTCACTCTGTAAGTGAAGGAATCCGCGAAGCACTTCGAGATGATGGTGTATTTGTCGTACAGTTTCTTTACATGAAGCGCATTGTTGAAAATTTAGCTTTTGATCAGATCTATCACGAACATTTACTTTATTACAACCTCAAAAATATTGAAGTATTGCTCAATCGACATGGTTTAGCTATGTTTGATGCCTATCTTTCCCCGATTCATGGTGGATCGATTGTTGGTTTTGTGACGCATAAAGGTAAGCGTGAAATTAGCGATCGCCTACAAACTCTCCGTCAGGCAGAGACAGATGCGCGAAGCAATGAATTGGCAACCTATCTGGAATTTGGCGATCGCATTAAACAGATGAAGTTGCAGAACTTGTCATATCTTGAAGCGGCTAAAAAAGAAGGCAAAAAGATTTTTGGCTTTGGAGCCCCAGTCAAAGGAAATACGATGTTAAATTACTTTGGTGTAGGCACTCAATATCTAGATTGTTTAGTCGAAAAAAATGAATTACGCCGTAATTTATACTCTCCTGGAATGCATATACCGATTGTTATAGAAAAAGAAGTTTGTGATTTGCCCGATATATACTATGTCCTTGCTTGGAATTTCAAGAAAGAAATTCTTGCTAATAATCAACATCTGATTGATAAAGGTATAGAATTCTATTTTCCTGTTAACCCTAAAGAGGTTTAGTTCCATGGAAATATTAGTTACTGGTGCTACTGGATTTTTAGGAACAGCATTATGCGCTCATTTGGAATTGATAGGGCATAAAGTTCATCGGTTAAACTCTAAAAACTGTGACTTAGAAAGATCGGATTCACTACTGCAATTTAATCAAATTGCCTACGATCAAATTTATCACCTAGCAGCATGGACTCAGGCCGGGGACTTTTGCCTATACCATCCTGGAGAACAATGGATTATTAATCAACGCATAAATACCAATGTTCTTTCTTGGTGGCAGCAATATCAACCACAGGCAAAACTAATAAGTATGGGAACTAGTTGTGCCTACTCCCCAGAATTGCCATTAATAGAAGAAAACTATCTAACGGGAATGCCTATAGATAGCTTGTTTACCTATGCAATGACCAAGCGAATGTTGTATGCAGGGCATCTAGCATTACATAAACAATATGGTTTGAACTATCTTTGTCTAGTTCCTTCGACTCTCTATGGTCCCAGCTACCATACTGATGGACGGCAAATGCACTTTATTTTCGATCTAATTCGGAAAATTATTCGTGCTAAGCTTTACGGTGAAACAGTTACCCTCTGGGGAGATGGCAATCAGCGTAGAGAAATTGTTTACATCGATGATTTTGTCAATATTGCAATACAGTTAGCAAATGGCACTAACAATCAAATTATTAATATTGGTGCGGGAGAAGAGTTTTCAATTAGACATTTTGCCAAGCTAATTTGTGAAAATATTGGCTACGACTTTAATTTAGTGCAGTTTGATACTGATCGCTATGTTGGAGCTAAGTCTAAATGCTTGGAAGTACAAAAACTAAGACACTATATCCCAAATTTAAACCTGACTCCCCTAGAGTTAGGGCTAGAGAAAACAATTGAATGGTTTTGGGAACAAAGAACACAACTTGTGCCAGAGCATAATTGAGGAGATAATTTTGAATTACTGGATCGAAGATAAACTCAGCAGAATTACGGAAGCATTTACTAACGATTACTGCCAATCAATTGAAGTAGTTGCAGATGTGATTACTAAATGTTTTCAGAATGGTAATACATTGTTTATCTGTGGTAATGGTGGCTCAGCATCTGATGCGCAGCATATTGCGGCTGAGTTTATTGGTCGCTTTTTATTTGATCGCAAAGGTTTGCCAGCGATCGCGTTAGTATCAAATCCTGCGGTACTTACAGCATGGTCTAACGATCACGAGTTTGAAACGGTCTTTTCCCGTCAGTTAGAAGCATTGGGTAAACCTGGGGATATTTTATGGGTCATTTCTACCTCTGGTAAATCCAAAAATGTAGTTCTAGCTTTAGAAACCGCTAAAAAGATAGGAATACAAACCGTAGGAATGACAGGAAATAATGGAGGTATTTTACAATCCCTAACTGATTACAGTCTATTCGTTGAGGCAAATCATACTCCATTGGTTCAAGAGATTCACGTTATTACTTATCATCGTATTTGCGAACAAGTGGAGTTTAATTTATTTCCCAAAACATGAATTCCAAACCCAAAAAATCATCTATCCAATCAGAAAAAGCATTATTTCTAGATAGAGATGGTGTCATAGTTGATTATGTTCCTTACCTAAGTCAGCCTAGTCAAGTCCAAATACCTCAAAAAGCTGGGGAAGCACTAAAAAAATGGCAAGATGCAGGCTATTTACTAATTGTCATCACTAACCAGTCTGGTGTTGGGCGTGGTTATTTCTCTATGGATATGGTTGACTTGATTCATAAACATATTCGTGAAGAATATAGTGCATTTGGGGTGCGATTTGAAGAATTCTTCGTTTGTCCACACCTTCCCTCAATTCAATGTCAATGTCGAAAGCCTTCTCCTAATATGCTTTTTCAAGCATCTCAAAAATACAATATTGATATTGAGCAGTCTTTTTTTGTGGGGGATGCATCTAGTGATATCGAATGTGCTATTAGCGCTGGATGTAATCCCGTACTTTTGCTTACTGGTAGAGGCGCATCTACATCAAAAATGTTATGTGATAATGACAGAAAAATAGTCTCTATATTTAATAGCCTATCAGAAACAATTGAACTTATTAAAAATTAAACTAATTATCAAAATATGAATAAAAATAATGAGAATAATTTAACACCTATTCTAATTTCAGTTGTTCCTGATTTAGTTGGTGGTCAAGGGCATGTTATTGATTATCATCAAGCAGTTGGTAAAGCCGCTAAATTAATTGGTTATAAACATTTAGTGGCAACTGCTCCCGATGAAATGATTAGCCATTTACCAGATAACTGGAATGCTTGTCTTGATAGCGACAAACTTGAATGGGAAACCTCCACAATATTTAAGATTTTTAAAATAAAAAGTATTTATGACTGGGCAATCCGATTGGCGAAATACTTGCGTCATGAGGCTATGCCAAATTCAGAATATGGAGTGATTTTTTTGGAAAGATTTGTTATTTCCCATCTGTTAGCAGTCATATTAACTTTATTTCTTGTACCTAGAAATAATTTGTCGGTTTTATTACTTTACCGACGAGATATCCATAATCAGAAAAATCGCTTTGCCTATAAATTTTTAAATAATCTGATTAGATCCATTTTACCTGCAAAGAATTTTCGATTAGTTACTGATAGTGAACTTTTAAGTAAGTCCCTATCTAACTATTTCGATATGCCAGTCGATATAGTGCCGATACCTCATACCGAGATTGCATGTGAGGAAGATGTTTTTACGAAGCAAAGCAAGGAAATACTATGCTGGTGGGTGGGTTCCCCTAGAGAGGAAAAAGGGCTAGATATTATTAAATCTTTTGCCTCATCTGCTTGTGAAAATGCCGATCAAATATGCTTGTTAGTTGCCGAAAGTTCGCAAATATCAACAGTTTTGGGTGGTGTAAATGTAAAAACACTTCAAGATTGCCTTACGAGGACAGAATATTTAAAATGGCTAGTAGCTTGTGATGTTTGTCTGATGCCGTATAATTCCTTTGACTATCGAGAAAGAACATCTGGAATATTTGCTGAATGTGTAATTGCAGGGAAGATACCCGTAGTCTCAAGCAATACTTGGATGGCATTTGAACTAGCTAAATATCAACTGGAAGAATTGATAATAGAATGGAGTAATCCTAATGCTACTATGGAGCAAATCATAGGATTTACAAAGGACATAGGTATTAAAGAAAAGCTAAATGATATGCAAAAAAAATACAAAGAATTTCATAGTTTGCAAGGATATGCAAATCAAATAAATAGGATACTTAAAAGTTAATCTATGATATCAATGAATTATTTATAAGTTATGCGAATTGAATGTTTGATTAGATATAGCAATCCTAAATGGTTTGTGGAAGCGCTCCCCAAAAGGGCAGTGCTTCCGCAAACCCAAAAATCTACAAATGATTTAGGACTGCTATAGATGCTAAAAATTGCAATAGATGGCACATCACTGACCAGTCAGCCTAGTGGCATTGGTCTATACGCTAAAAACTTGATTTATGCTTTGTATAATTTACAAGATCAAGATGATTTTCTGATGAGTGTCGTCTATCAGCCAAGATTAAAAGAATGGTTGAGATTTAAAGCTAAGGCACCAAAATTTTTAAATTTAGATACTAAAATATATAAGCTTCCCATTCCTGTTACTATTTCCAGTTTCCTTTCTAGATTTCCTAATCCGATTATTCCTTACCTTGAAAGTGCTTTTGGTTTCCCTGATATTTTGCATGGATTAGATCATGTAGTTTACCCTTGTTCTAAAAGTTTAAAAGTAATGACTATTCATGACTTAGCTTTTATCAAGTACCCAGATTTTGTGAGTTCAATTACTAAAAACTATTCTGAACGTGTTAAGCATTGTATTGGTTGGACGGATTTAATAATCACAGTTTCTGAAAGTTCTAAACGAGATATTATTAAATATTTAGATGTAAAGCCCGAAAAAATATACGTTACGCCGTTAGCTAGTCGTTATCATAATAATTATGTAAAGGATGAAGTTCTTGATATATTAAAAGAAAATATAGGCTATGACTTCACTAAGCCTTACATACTATTTGTCGGTACATTTGAGCCTAGAAAAAATATTAATAATATTATTTATGCCTTTAACTTGCTTAAAAAAAATTATAAAATTGACCACCAGTTAGTATTAATTGGCAAAAAAGGTTGGAAGTATGAATCAATATTAAAAGATATTCAAAGCTCATCTTATACAAATGAAATATTTCATCTTGACTACTTAGCTGACGAATTAGTAGCGATTTTTTACTCAAGGGCAGATGTTTTTGTATATCCTTCTCATTATGAGGGGTTTGGTTTGCCTATATTAGAAGCGATGACTCTTGGTGCTCCAGTTATAACTTCGGATAATTCTTCAATACCAGAAGTTTCTGGAAATGCGGCTATCCTTATTGATCCGAATGATTTTATGCAAATTGCTGAAGCCATACTAAAGGTAATTAGCGATCGCCACCTAAAGGAAAGTTTAATTAGTAGAGGTAAAGCCCAAGCCAATTTATTCTCTTGGGACAATACCGCAAAAGAAACGTTAAAAGCCTATAAAAGTATTATCTGATTCATGATTAGTAAAGAGAATATTTCTTGCGATAGATTGATAGTTAACTTGTCAAATGTTCTATTTAAATCAACAGGGATAAGTAACTATACCAAAAATGTTTTTCCCTATCTAAAATCTATTGCACCTGTTCTACTAAGTTCTGAAATTTACTCTGGATTTGAATCTTATTTAATCCCTGACAACTTAACTTCTGAGAAAGGGACAAAAGGGCATTTGAATAGGTTGATTTGGACACAATTTCAGTTGCCAAGAATTTATAGGAAATTAAAGTCTAAACTTTTATTTTCACCCATTCCCGAAGCTCCGTTATTTTCTAATTGTTCTAGTGTGGTGATGGTGCATGATTTCATTCCCCTACGTTTCCCCAAAAGATTTTCACCTCTCACTCCCTACCATCGATATTATGTACCACAAGTTCTAACTCAATCAGAACATATTATTTGTAATTCTCAATCCACTGCTGAGGATATTGTTAAATTTTGTCATATTCCATCTAATAAGATTACTCCTATTCTTTTAGCTTATGATGCAAATCACTTTCTTCCTGTAATTGCTGATGGATTTAATACTCGATTTCCATACTTTTTATATATTGGTAGACATGATCCTTATAAAAACCTGAATCGTCTCATTTCTGCATTTGCTAATGTGCCATCTAATCTTGAATGTCAACTTTGGTTGGCTGGCCCTCCGGATAATCGCTATACTCCCAGATTAAAAGAACAAATCCAAGCATTAGGTATTACCAATCAGGTGAAATTTCTCGACTATGTTCCTTATGAAGATTTACCTAAAATTATTAGTGGTGCGATCGCTTTAGTATTTCCATCATTGTGGGAGGGATTTGGGTTACCCGTTATTGAAGCAATGGCTTGCGGTACACCAGTGATTACTTCTAATCTGTCATCTTTGCCCGAAGTTGCAGGAGATGCGGCGATTTTGATCGATCCCTATAACGTGGCAGAAATTACCGATGCGATGCAGGCGATCGCTAATAATGCGGGACTGCGATCGCATCTTTCCCAACTGGGATTACAAAGGGCTACTCAATTTAGTTGGGAAAAGACGGGAAAAGCAACCGTAGAAGTACTAAAAAGGTTTTTGTAAGTAGCTAGGTATAAGTAAACTTAAAACTTAGAAGAGCATACCGCGGCACTGGTCAGTTAAATCGTGAGGGAGTGAAAGCCCCGTAGTGAAAGCAACTCCAGCATGGAAAGCGGTCGAGAGAGTGTAGAGTATTTTGTGTAAAGTCTGGGATATATACAGAGAGACAATCTAGACACACAACTACTAACACCAAAACAGATGAATATACGCAAAGAACTGCTCGATGAATTGTTGCAAGAATGT